>NZ_JAAGPL010000085.1:0-35219 GCF_017104785.1 Burkholderia sp. Ac-20353
CTGTTCGCCGCGAACGCGCCGGTCGCGCTCGCGATCGCGCGGCACCTGCGTGCGCGTTTCGGCGCCGCGTGGCAGCAGCACGCGGCGCTCGTGTCGATCGACGATCCGGAGTGGGCGGAGCTGATCGGCATCACGACGATTCGCCAGCCGACCTACGAAATCGGTTACCAGGCGGTCGAATTCGTCCACGCGCGGATCGACGGCGCGGCGGGCGACGTGCGCGTCGCGATGCTGCCAGGCGAGCTGATCGCGCGCGCGTCGACCGCAAGCTGAGTATCATTCGGGGCACGCAGCGCGCCAGTGCGCTGCCCCGAACAAGGAAATACATGACTGTCGCTCCCGTCACGCTGGCGGTGCTGATTGCCGCCACGCTGATCATCGCACTGCTGCCGCTCGTTCTCTTCCGTTGCCTGCGCAAGCCGCTGTCACTCGACCGGCGCGACACGATCGTCGGCGTCGCGGTGTTCACGCTGTTCGCGATGATCGTCGAACGCGCGGTGCACGGCGTCGTGCTGAGCCACGCGTCCGAAGGCGGCTGGCTCACGCAGCCGGTCGCGTTCGTCGCTTACGGTGCGCTTGCGGCCGGCGTGTTCGAGGAAGTCGGCCGCTATCTCGGGATGCGCTTCCTGAATCGCCGCTACGGCGTGACGGCTGGCGATGGCCGTGCAATCGGCTACGGGATCGGCCACGGCGGTGTGGAAGCGTGGTTCATCGGCGTGCTCGTGTGGGGGCAGTGGGTGTATCTCGCATGGCTCGCGAATCGCGGCCAGCTCGACGCACAGCTCGCGGGCCTGCCGGGCGAGACTGTGCTGCGCCTCCAGATGATGCTGGCGACGCTGTCGGTGCCGTCGATCGCGCTGCTGCTGCTCGAGCGCTGCGCAGCGTTCGTGCTGCAGGTCGCGCTGTCGGTGCTGATGTGGCGCGGCGTGCGCGCCGGCCGGCTCGGCATACTGCCGCTCGCGATCGTGCTGCACGCGCTCGCCGACGTGCCGGCGATGCTGTATCAGGTCCGCATGCTGTCGGCCGCGTGGGTCGAGGCCGTGTATTTCGTGCTGGCCGCGGCGCTCATCGGCGTACTGGTGAAGACGTGCCGCCCGTCGCGCGCGGCAGCCTGACGGGAGGAAACATATGGAAGACTATCTGATCGAATGCGCGAGCGCCGAATTCGACGCGCTCGCACGCGTGATCTGCGACCTGTTCCCGGAGCAGACCCGATTCGTCGAAAGCAGCGACGAACGCGGCCGGTTCCTGTCGGTGCTCTGGGTCGCGATGCGTTTCGGTGCGACGCCGAAACGGATGACGCTCGACGTGCGCATCGCGCCGGCCGCGTTCGCGCGCTATCTCGCGATGAAGCCGATGCAGCGCGCGCGCAGCCATGCGGTGCTGCATGCGTATGTGGAAGCGACGCTCGGCTCGCTCGAGGAGCGTCATGCGGCGGGCGAAGCGGTGCCGCGCGAAGAGGAACTCACGCTCGCCGACGACTTCGCATGAGCGGAGCCGTCGGCGCCGTCTGCGGGCAGGCCGGTCAGCCCGCGTCGCGGTAGACCTGCGCGAAACGCTGCGCCTGCACGACGCCGTAATCGCCGGGTGCGTACTGCATCACCCAGTCGCCGGCGACGCCGCGCAGCGTGTCGCCGTTTTCGGAACGTGCGATCGAGAACGGTTCGTCCATCCGCTTCGCGAGCACCACGGCGGGACGGTTCCGGTATGCGCCCGGCTCGCCGTGCGCAAGCGCCGGATCGGCGGGCAGGTACTTGGCGTCGAAGCGCGCGCGCGACACGACCCAGCGGTCGCCGGTCGAGCCGGTGATCAACGCGTCGCCCGCGACGTAGCGGTTCGGGCCTTCGAGGCTCATCAGTTCGCCGTCCGCGGCCGCGAAGGCGACCGTGACGGTCTCGTCCTTGACGACGCGCCGGGCTTGCGGATCGGTGCTGAGATCGGGTTGCTTGAGTTCGAGCATGGCGAGGAAGTGCGGGAAAACCGGCGGGAAAAGCGTGGAGCTTATCCCGAAAATGGCGCGCTGTGAAACTGGCTGTGAAACCGGCGCCATTCGCCGGAGGCATCGCGCTGCCGCCCGGTGCCGCGAGGGCGGGGCGGCAGCGCGTCACGCGTCAGGGCTTCGCGGGTGCGCTGGCAGCGGCGCCGGCCGCGGCCTTGCCCTTGCCGCGCCGTTCGCCGTCAGCGTGCATCCAGCTGCGGAACGTCGTGTCGGCGATGGCCTTCTGGTCGGCCGGGAAGCTCGCATAGAGCGGCCGGAATGCGTCGGCGAGCTTCTTCGCGCCGTCCGCATTGGCCTGCGCGAGTTCTGCGTACTGCTTCATGTCGTCGATCGCGGACGCGCTGTGGCTTCCCATCCGCGCGCGATACAGGCGGCCCATCGTTTCGCCGTTCTCGCGCATCGTGTCGGCGAACGTCTTCCATTGCGGCTCCTGCGCCGGCGTGATCTTCAGCTGGTTGTGCAGGTACGTGATGCGTTCCTCGATCCGTGCTTCGTGGCCGGCCGCGCGTTGCGCGGCGCTCGGCGCCGACGCCGTGGCAGCGACCGGCTGCGCGGACGTCTGCGGCTGTGCTTGCGGTTGCGTTTGCGCGAATGCGCTGGCCGCAACGGTGAGCGCAGCGAGGGTGAGCGAAATTTTCTTCATGGTGGCTCTCCGGGGTGATGTCGTACGAGCGGGTGCGGGCGCTTCTGCGGCGCACGCGTGACTCGCGTCGCAGCGTATTAGTAGCACGCTGCACGCTGCGCGGCAGCGAATGCGACACTTGCTTACAACCGATACGAATCGAAATCGATGCGGATACATTTGCCGGCATCGTCGGGCCTGGCGTTTGGGCGCACACGCGATCGGCGCTATCATCGCGTCACGTTCAATTCCGCGCCCGCGTCTCAAGCGTCTCAAGCCTCATGCGTCCACCCCGTCTCGACCAGCTCGACGAGCTCGACCGCCAACTCGTCGCGCTGCTGCAAGCCAATGCGCGCGCCAGCGTCGCGGATCTCGCGCGCCAGCTCGACGTCGCACGCACGACGGTGATCGCGCGCATTGCGCGTCTCGAACGGACCAACGTGATCGCCGGCTACAGCGTGCGGCTCGGGCAGGACGTGCTCGATGCGAGCATCTACGCATATGTCGGCATCATCCTCGCGCCGAAGTATGGCAAGGACGTGCTGAGAAAGCTCGACCGGATGCCCGAAGTGCAGCTGCTGTGCGCGGTGAGCGGCGAGTACGACTACGTCGCGTGGCTGCGCGCCGATTCGCCGGAACGGCTGAACGACCTGCTCGACCAGATCGGCGCGCTCGAGGGTGTCGAGCGTACGACGACGTCGATCATCCTGTCGCGCAAGATCGATCGCGGGACGATCGGCGGCTGACGCACGCGCTCAGCGTGCGCGGCGATCGCGGTCGGCGGCGTCAGGTGGTGCAGTTGCCGCAGGTGCTGCAGACGCTGCATCGCCGGCAGGCGGGACATCATCCCGGGCAGCGGCCGGCGCCGTGCGCGGCGGCTGGCCTGACGGAATCCTCAGCATCACGCGCAACCCCCGGCGATGCAGTTCGTCCGCATAAGCGAGCGTGACTTCAGCACCCATCCGGTCGGCGATCGTCTTCACGATCGACAGGCCGAGCCCCGAGCCGATCTGCTCGTTGCCGGGCACCCGATAGAACGGATCGAACACGCGCTCGCGTTCGTGCGGCGCAATGCCTGGCCCCGAGTCGGCGATCGTCACGCACACGTGCGATGCGCTCGCGTGGGTCGACAGGTCGACCCGGCCGCCCTGCGGCGTATAGCGGATCGCGTTGTCGACGAGGTTCTTGACCAGCGACGCGAGCCCGGTTTCGTCGACGCACACGTGCGTATCGGGGCCGTCCTCGACGCCGATGTCGAGCGCCTTCGCTTCAGCAAGCGGAATCAGGTCTTCCAGCACGTGGCGATAGATCGCATGCACGGACACGGTGCCATGCGCGGCCGCCGGCGCGCTTTGCGCGCGCGCGAGCGCAAGCAGCTGCTCGATCAGGTTGCGGCTGCGCTCGAGCCCGCCGCGCAGCGCTGCGAGCCGTGTGCGCGCGTCGGCCGGCAAGTCCGTGTCGGCGAGCCGCTCGGCCTGCAGCGACATCGCGGTGAGCGGCGAGCGCAACTCGTGTGCCGCGTCGGCGACGAAGCGGCGCTGCGCGTCGACCGACTGCGCGACGCGCGCGAGCATCCGGTTGATCGCGACGACGAACGGCCGCACCTCGACCGGCACGTGTCCGGCCGGCACCGGACGCAGGTCGTGCTCGTCGCGTGCATCGATGCCGGCCGACAGCGATGCGACCGGGCGAAACAGCTTGCGCACGAGATCGGCGACCAGCAGGAGCAGGATCGGTACGAGGATCAGAAGCGGCAGCGCGGTGCGCCACGCGCTCTCGCGCGCAACGTCGTCGCGCATGCCGGCCGCCTGCGCGACGGCGATGCGTTCGTCGTTCGCGAGCGTGCGGACCATCACGCGATAGGACTTGCCGCCGGCATCGACCGTATGCAGACCATCGGCGAGCGTCGCCGGCAATGCGAGCCGCGGCTCGCCTGCGGCGGCAGCCGGCATGTCGCCGGTGAGCGGCTGCACGATCACGCGCGACACCTCGTCGCTTTCGCGCGCATGCTCGGCGCCGGTGGAGCGAGGGGAGCGGATGTCCTGGCGATCGAGCAGCGTCGCGACCTCGCGCAGCACGTCGTCCTGCAATTCGTGCGCTTCGTCGAACGCCGACGCAAACGCAAACGCGGCCGCGACCGTCGCGACGACGAGGATTGCGACCGACAGCGCAAACGACAGGCGAAACTGGATCGACTCGCTCAGGCGCTTCTTGAAACCATCCATCCTACCCCCCTGACGTTCTTGATCACGGTGCTGCCGAGCTTGCGGCGCAGCGAATGGATCAGGAATTCGACCGCGTTGCTTTCGACTTCCTCTCCCCACCCGTACAGGCGGTCTTCGAGTTCGCGCCGCGACAGGATCGCGCCGGGACGCACCAGCAGCGCGCGCAGCAGCGAGAACTCGCGATTCGACAGCTGGACGGGCGCCTGTCCGTCGACGGCCGCTTCGCGCGTGGCCGGATCGAGCGACACGACGCCGTTGCTCAGCAGCGGCGCGGCCGAGCCGGCCTGGCGCCGGATCGCGACGCGGATTCGCGCGAGCAGTTCGGCCATCTCGAACGGTTTGACGACGTAGTCGTCGGCGCCGCCGTCGAGGCCGCGCAGGCGGTCGTCGAGACCGTCGCGCGCGGTGACGACGAGCAGCGGCACGGTGCCGTCCTGCGCGCGGATGCCGGCCAGCACGTCGAGGCCGTCGCGGCCGGGCAGGCCGAGGTCGAGCAGGACCAGGTCGTAGTGCTGCGCGGCGAACGCGGTCAACGCGCGCGCGCCGTCGGTGACCCAGTCGGCCGCGTAGGACGCGTCCTTCAGTGCGGCGTGGACCGCGTCGCCGATCATCGGGTCGTCTTCGACCAGCAGTATTCGCATGCGTCCTCTCCGCTTCGTGCGATCGCCGCCAGCGTATGCGATTCCCGGCCGCGCGTCACGTGCGGGGCGTGCGTCATCTGCGTCACGGGCGGTGCGCGGCCGGGTGGGGCTGGTCAGTTGGGGCCAGCCGAGTGGGGCTGGCCCCCGGGGCGGGGCTGGTCGGGTGGCGGCGTGTTTGCTTGCGCCCGATTATTTGCCCCCGCTTGCTTGCCGCTGCTTACTTGCCGCCGAAGCGGTCGAAGGCGCCGAGCAGGTCCTTCATCGCGGCGGCCGAATCGGCCTGGGTCGGATGATCGGCGCGCAGCGCCGCGAGCGCGCGGTCGATCGCCTTGTCGACCACGTGCCAGTCGTCGGCGGCGCGCGGCTTCAGGCCGGCCTCCGCGGAATCCCACGCAATCTCGAGATCCTTGATGCGGGTCTTCGCGCCGGGCAGGTCGCCCTTGCCGACGAGCGCGTTCACGTCGGTGGCGATCGTGCGGAACTGCGACAGGTCGCCGAGCTTCGTCGTCCCGGCCGAGGCCGATGACGATGCGGCCGGCGCGGGTGCCGCGCTCGACGCATTCGCGTCCTGATGCTTCGAACAGCCGGCGGCGATGCTCAGCGCGGCAACCGTGACTGCGGCGATGGCGAGACGGGAAACGGAATCCGGAATGCGCATGGTGTGTCCTCGATTCGATGAACGGAAATGGATGGGATGTGAACGGGATTTGAATGGAATTTACTTGGCGACGTCGGCAGCCGTGCGCTGGCCGCTCGCGAATTGCGCGGCGGCGACGAGCAGCACGATCACGGTCAGGAACAGCAGGCTCGTCCATGCGGCGCCGATGCCGAGCCCGCCATAGGTGCGGGCCTGCGTGAGCAGGTCGCCGAGCGATGCGCCGAACGGCCGCGTGAGGATGTAGGCGATCCAGAACGCGAGCACGGCATTCGCGCCGAGCCGCCACATCACGAACATGGCCGCGATCAGCGCGCCGAAGCACAGCGCGCCGACCGAGAAGCCGAGACCGAGCGCTTCGGTCGCGAGATCGCCGGCGGCGGTGCCGAGCGCGAACGTGCACAGGATCGCGGCCCAGTAGAACAGCTCGCGGCGCGGCGTGACGATCGTGTCGATCGACAGCGTGCCCTCGACCCGATGCCAGACGAAGAAGATCGCGGCGAGCGCGACCGCGAACGCGGCCGTGCTGACGTACAGGCTGACGTTCAGCCCGTCGGTGAGCAGGTCGGTGATCTGCGTGCCGACGATGCTGACGAGGACGACCGTCAGCCAGTAGATCCACGGCGTATACCGGCGCGCGCGCAATTGCAGCGCGAGCGCGATCGCAAGCAGCGATGCCATCGCGATGCGCGTGACAACCTGGCCGAGGCCCGCGTTGACCGCGAGAAAGTCCGCGCCGGTTTCGCCGACCGTGGTCGACATGATCTTGATGATCCAGAACGACAGCGTGACGTCGGGCACCTTGTTCAGCCAGTGCGACGAGCGAATGACGGATGGGGATTGCATGCCGGTGGCTCCTCGGAAGCGGGTGATGTCGGGGGTGATCGGCATGCAGTCTGCAGCGGGAAACTTAGGCCACCCATAGCGCGGCCGCAGGGGGGGAAACGGCACGTTTCGACGATTCGACGAAATGTGTAGTCATAACGTCGAAACTATCGGTCGTTTCGCATCATTATTCGTCTTGGAACTGATTTTGCGCGTCCCTACACTGTGTGCATGGCTCGACGCCGTACACAACACCAACCCATCATTCAGGAGATAAGCGCATGAAAATCGCCATCGTCGGCGCAGGTCTGATCGGCCACACCATTGCTCACATGCTGCGTGAAACCGGCGACTACGAAGTCGTCGCCTTCGACCGTGACGCGGACGCGCTCGCGAAGCTGTCGCGCGAAGGCATTGCGACGCAGCGCGTCGATTCGGCTGATGCCACCGCGATCCGCGAAGCAGTAAAGGGTTTCGATGCACTGATCAATGCGCTGCCGTACTACCTCGCCGTGAACGTTGCCGCCGCCGCGAAGGCCGCGAACGTTCACTACTTCGACCTGACCGAAGACGTGCGCGCGACGCACGCGATCCGCGAGCTCGCAGACGGCTCCGACCGCGCGTTCATGCCGCAGTGCGGCCTCGCGCCGGGCTTCATCGGCATCGCTGCGCACGAGCTCGTGAACGGCTTCACCGAAGTGCGTGACGTGAAGATGCGCGTCGGCGCGCTGCCCGAGTACCCGACGAATGCGCTGAAGTACAACCTGACGTGGAGCGTCGACGGCCTGATCAACGAGTACTGCCAGCCGTGCGAAGCGATCCGCGACGGTCGCAAGCAATGGGTGCAGCCGCTCGAAGGCCTCGAGCACTTCTCGCTCGACGGCACCGAATACGAAGCGTTCAACACGTCGGGCGGCCTCGGCACGCTGTGCGAGACGCTGTCGGGCAAGGTCGAGACGCTCGACTACAAGTCGGTGCGCTACCCGGGCCACCGCGAACTCGTGCAGTTCCTGCTCGAGGACCTGCGCCTGTCGACCGACCGCGACACGCTGAAGTCGATCATGCGCCGTGCGGTGCCGTCGACGAAGCAGGACGTCGTGCTGGTGTTCGTCACCGTGACGGGCGTGAAGGACGGTCAGCTCGTGCAGGACGTGTTCACGCGCAAGATCTTCGCGAAGGAAGTGTGCGGGATGCCGATGAGCGCGATCCAGATCACGACCGCAGGCGCGATGTGCGCGGTGCTGGACCTGTTCCGCGAGAAGAAGCTGCCGCAGCACGGCTTCATCCCGCAGGAGCGCGTATCGCTGAAGGCATTCCTCGAGAACCGCTTCGGCAAGCTGTACGACGGCGGCACGCTGGAGCGCGTGCACGCGGTGGCCTGATACACATTACACGGCACAGCCAGGCACGAGGGTCCATGCAACGCCGGGGGCGCACGACGCCACCCGGCGTTGTTTCTTTCCGGCGTCGGGTGGTCCTGGCAGTTCAAGCAGGAAGGGGCGGGACGATCGGTGCTTGCGGTGGCGGCACGATGTGGTGCAGCAGCGCATCGATGTCGGCGTCGGCCGGCCCGGTGTTGTCGAACATCACGAGGCCTTCGCATTCGTTGCCGGTCGGCACGAAGCGGCGCTGCCGGTACTCATCCCAGTGCGTGAGCTTGTACGCGTCGTTCGGATTGCCGCGCGTGACGATCCGCTGGTGCGCGACGTGTTCCGACGTGTGGACCCAGACGACCGTCAGCGTGACGTCGGGTGCGATGCCGAGCCACGCGCGGTCGAAGATGCGCCGGTCGCGCACTTCGCGCGACAGCGGTCCGACGACGATCGCGCTGATGCCGAGCGCGAGGTTTTCGCGCGCGGTGTCGAGCAGGCCTTGATATTCGGGATCGCGCAGGTGCTTCAGGTAGAGCGGGCTGTCGCGGTCGTTCGGATCCTGGGTGAGGGCGCCCATCGCGGCCGAACTGTAGCGGCCGTATAGCGTGTCCTTGTCGAGCAGGCAGAAGGCCTCGCCGGTTGCACGCATCAGCGGCCCGATGAGCCGCTTCGCGAGCGTGGTCTTGCCGGTACCGGCGTGGCCGCAGAAAAACACCAGATGCGTCACGAAGGCGTACTCCCCGATCTCGCCCGGCGTGCGTCGTCGCGCTTCGCGTCGCGCGGGAAGACTTCTGCTTCCAGCCACATCGCGTTGATGATGCCGAAACCGAGCGCAACGCCGATGCCGAGTATCCACGAGAAATACCACATAGGTCTGTCTCCTTGACGATGAGGCCGTGACGATCATGCCGCGCGGACGGGCCGCGGACGGGCGTGGGCAAGCGTGTGTCGCAGCGTGCTGCGGCGCACGCATTCCGATCATGACCAATATCGGCGTGGCGCGCAAGCCGGGCCGGGGCCGGACCCGCGCCGCGACAAACCGGTAAACTGCGCGCGATACAGGCAACACAGGCAACACGACGGACGACATGCTGATCAACTGCGCTGCATACCAGGACGGCCGCAAACTGGCCGATATCGACATCGACGCCATCAGCGACTACGTATCGAAGCCCGAGTGCTTCGTGTGGGTCGCGCTGAAGGACCCGACGCCCGACGAGCTCGAACTGATGGGCGACGAGTTCGGCTTGCACGAGCTCGCGCTCGAGGACGCGTGCAAGGGGCACCAGCGGCCGAAGATCGAGGAGTACGGCGACGCGCTGTTCGCGGTGCTGCACACGGTCGAACCCGACGAGGAAGGCGAATTCAGGATCGGCGAACTGAACGTGTTCGTCGGCCCGAACTACGTGCTGTCGGTGCGCAACCACACCGAGCAGGATTTCCGCGCGGTGCGCGCGCGCTGCGAACGCGAGCCGCATCTGCTGCAGGAGGGCTCGGCGTTCGTGTTCTATGCGCTGATGGACCAGGTCGTCGACCGCTATTTCCCGACGCTCGAAGCGCTCGGCGCGGAGCTCGAGGCGCTCGAGGACCGTATCTTCGTGAAGGCGACGCCCGCGGCGTCGCGCGCGATCATCGAGGACCTGTATTCGCTGAAGCGCCGGCTCGTGCTGCTGCACCAGCACACGGCGCCGCTCATCGAACCGCTCGCGAAGCTGACGGGCGGACGCATTCCGCAGGTCTGCAGCGGGATGGAACATTACTTCCGCGACGTGTACGACCACCTGCAGCGGATCGTGAAGACGATCGAGGGGCGGCGCGAGATGGTCGTGACCGCGATCCAGGTCAATCTCGGGATGATCTCGCTCGCGGAGAGCGAGGTGACCAAGCGCCTCGGGTCGTTCGCCGCGCTGTTCGCGATTCCGACAATGATCGCCGGCATCTACGGGATGAACTTCGCGAACATGCCCGAGCTGCACCTGAAGTACGGCTTCTACGGTTGCCTCGGCGCGATGCTCGCAGCCGACGTCGCGCTGTGGTGGCGCTTCAGGCGGGCAGGGTGGCTGTAGCCGGCGTCTAGCGCGGTGCGTGCTTGCCGATCACGACGCGCCACGGCCGCACGCGCCACGCCTTGACGAGGCCGTTCTGCACGTACGGATCGGCGCGCGCGAACGATTCGGCCACTTCGGCCGAGTCGCCTTCGAAGACGAGCACGGCCTGGTCGGCCGGGTCCGCGAACGCGCCCGCGAGCACCAGTTCGCCGCGCTCGGTTGCGGCATGCGCAAGCGCGAGGTGCTCGGCGCGGAACGGTTCGCGTTTCGACAGGTAGTCGTCGACGAGTTCGTAGATCAGCTGGTAATGCATGAATCGCTCCATGAGTCGGCGGGCTGCCGGCCAGCGGCGGACGGCAGGCAGTATGGCGTCCGCTGGCGGATGTCGAGGCCAGTATAGGGCACGCGTGTGCCGTGCGCTGGATGGTTTCGGGCGCTGGTACGGATGGTCGACCGGTCATCGAGGAGCGTCATGGGGATCGCGCTGCTTCCTTAAATGCAACTAACGGTCGAGTGCGGTTCCGCCGGCTTATTGACTCGGGCTTACGCGCCCAAGCAATGCATTTCCCGGCTTGCCTGCAGGGAAGAGCGGGGCGCGGGGATCGGATTCGATCGATCGGCGTCGGGCCATGCCCGATGCCTTTATGCAGTCACGCCTTGTAGCCGATCGTGCGCAGCAGGTCCTTGCGCCAGCGCACGTCGTCCTCGGTTTCGACGCCGAGCGGCGGAAAGCCGTCGACGACGCCGACGATCGCGCGGCCTTGCGCGGTTTCCGTGACGATTACGTCAGTCGGGTTCGCGGTCGCGCAATAGATCCGGCAAACCTCCGGCACGGCCTTGATCGCGTTGAGCACGTTGACCGGATAGAAACCGTCGCCGAGGAACACGATGAACGCATGACCGGCGCCGATCGCGCTGGCGTTCCGGCATGCGAGCTCGACGAGGTCGGCATCGGTGCCGGAGCGGCGCACGAGCCGCTTGCCGGACGCCTCGCAGAACGCGAGCCCGAAGCGGATGCCGGGCACGGTGCCGACGAGCGCCTCGTGAATGTCTTCGACGGACTTGATGAAATGCGACTGGCCGAGGATGAAGTTCACCGTTTCGGGCTTCTCGACGGCAACGGCTTGCAGCTGCAGCATGGCGGACCTCGTCTGACGATGCGGCGCGGGCGTCGCGATGGGCTCTCCAAGCTTAGTACGCGGCGGTGGGCGGCGAAAGCGACGAAAGAGGCGGGGCTGCCGGGCGCGTCCTATTCTTCGTTCTGTGGCGCGACAGATGCGCGACGGGAAGGAGGCATCATGGACGTGCGAGAAGGCTTCGTCGACTGCGTGGGGCGCACGCCGCTGATCCGGCTGGCGAAGCTCAGCGCCGAGACGGGCTGCGAGATCCTGGGCAAGGCTGAATTCATGAATCCGGGCGGATCAGTCAAGGATCGTGCGGCGCTCTACATCATCCGCGACGCCGAGCGGCGCGGCACGCTCAAGGCGGGTGGCACCGTTGTCGAGGGCACGGCGGGCAATACGGGCATCGGTCTTGCGCATATCTGCGCGGCGCGCGGCTATCGCTGCGTGATCGTGATTCCGGAAACGCAATCGCCGGAAAAGATGGAGATCCTGCGCACGCTCGGTGCCGAGGTGCGTACGGTGCCAGCCGTGCCGTACCGCGATCCGAACAATTATCAGAAGATTGCCGGTCGGCTTGCGGACGAGCTCGACAACGCGGTGTGGGCCAACCAGTTCGACAACGTGGTCAACCGGCAGGCGCACTACGAGACCACCGGGCCGGAAATCTGGCGCGATACGGCGGGCACCGTCGATGCGTTCGTCTGCGCGACCGGCACGGGCGGCACGCTGGCCGGCGTGAGCCGTTACCTGAAGGAGCAGAATCCGGAGGTACGGATCGTGCTCGCCGATCCGCATGGCAGCGGGCTCTACAGCCAGGTGAAAACGGGCGAAATCAAGGCCGAAGGCAACTCGATCACCGAGGGCATCGGCTCGACGCGTGTCACCGAGAATCTCGCGGGCGCGCCGATCGACGACGCCGTGCGGATCGACGACCGGCAGTGCGTGACGATGGTCTACCGGCTGCTGCGCGAGGAAGGACTGTACGTCGGCGGATCGAGCGGCATCAACGTCGCGGCGGCGGTCTGGCTTGCTCGACAGATGGGGCCGGGGCACACGATCGTGACGCTGCTGTGCGATCGCGGCGACATCTACCGTGCGCGGCTTTTCAATCGCGAATGGCTGCGCGAAAAGGGGTTGGAGCCAGAGTGAGGAAACGGGGCACCGAGGATTTCCATCCGCGCGAATGCGACCTATGCTGAACGAATCCGGTGCGAACGCCGTTCGCCCGTTTCGCCCAGACGAGGTGTGCCATGTCCATGTCTGCCACGTTGCAGGATTGCCTGCGTCAGAAGTCATCGCGGTACGAAGTCGTGTACCACCCATATAGCCATACGAGCATGGAAACGGCTGCGGCCGCGCATATCCCCGGCGATCGTCTCGCCAAAACCGTGCTGCTCGAAGACGACGACGGCTACGTCGCGGCCGTGTTGCCGACGACGCATGCGGTGCGCTTGTCGGATCTTTGGGCAAAGACCGGCCGTCATCTCGTGCTGGCGAAGGAACTGGAACTGCGCGAGCTGTTCAAGGATTGCGATGCGGGCGCATTGCCGCCGGTCTGCATGGCGTATGGGATGCAGACGTTCCTCGAGGAAAATCTGGCCCTGCAGCCGGAAGTCTATTTCGAGGCCGGCGACCACGAAGCGCTGATCCATATGACGCAGGACGAATTCCTGTCGTTGATGGAAACGGCCGAGCGCGCGCATTTTTCGCACAAGATGCAAGGCATGGTGTCTTGAGCGGCGGTTTGGCGGTTGGGTTGGCTGACGACGGCTGGGATTGCGGCCGAGGGGGTTCTGTGTGGTCTGGAGCCCGCGTCTGATGGACGGGCGCGGGCTGGTGTTTGTGTGCCGGATTTGGGGCGCGTCGGTCGCGGTTAGCGACGGGTTTTGACGCGGGAAGGTAGGTGAAATCGCGTGGATATCGTATTTGACATAATCTCAATTATCGACGTTAAATTCGGTTTTGATATGGCCCCAAAAATTGTCGTAAGGCAGTCCTCGTAGCTCGACATGATCGTGATTTCACCCGTTGATCTTGTATGAAGGAAGATACTGACCCAGACGCGCCCCCATTTCGGCACCCAGCGTTTGCAGCGCGTTGAGCGGACGGATCATGACCTCGAACTCGACGATTCGGCCTTCCTCGTCGAAACGGATCATGTCGATACCCTTGAGCTGCTTGTCTCCCACGGTCGCACTGAATTCCAGCACCACGCCCAGGCCGTCGCCGCTGCCAAACTGGCGGTGATAGGTAAACTCCTTGAAGATCGTCGCCACTGTCTGCAGCGCGAGGATCAATGCGGGTGCCGGACCGTACGGCTTGAAGGCCATTGGCGAACGAAAGACTGCGTCCGGATGAACGATCGTGTCGAGCGCACTCAAATCGTTGCGTTCGATGAACGAATGCCAGATCGCAAGGGATTTCTCGACGGCGGGATGGAGGTGGTCAACTGCTTTCGTCATGAAGAACTCCGGTAGCAAACGGAAAACGCACGCTCGTCAAAGTGTGGCTGCGAGCGTGGTGCCTTGGTGAATGGCGCGCTTGGCATCGAGTTCGGCCGCCTCGCAGGCGCCGCCGATCAGGTGGACTGTGCATCCTGCCGCCTGCAGCTGTTTTTCCAGCTCGCGCAATGGCTGTTGTCCGGCGCAGATCACCACGTTGTCGACCGGCAGCGTCTGTGCGATGCCGTCGATTGTCACGTGAAGGCCGTCGTCGTCGATGCGCTGGTACTCGACCGACGACGACATCTCCACACCTCGCGCTTTCAGCGCAGTGCGGTGGATCCAGCCGGTAGTCTTGCCGAGCCCGTCACCTACTTTGGATTTTTTCCGCTGAAGCAGATGAACCTGCCGAGCCGCGGGTTCAAGTTGCCGCTCACGCAAGCCGCCGGCGTTCGTATATGCGGGATCGACGCCCCATTCCGCAAAAAACTTGTCAGGGTTCAGACTCGTACGCTCGCCACTATGGGTCAGGTATTCGGCCACATCAAAACCGATCCCGCCGGCGCCCACGATGGCGACGCTGCGCCCCACGGCTTGATCGTCCCGAAGCACATCGAGATAGCCCAGCACCTTCGGATGATCCACGCCTTCGATCGACGGGGTCCGTGGCACGATGCCGGTCGCCAACACCACGTCGTCGAAGCCGCCTTGCATCAGCATTTCCGCGGTTGCGCGGGTATTGAGTCGAAGCTCCACGCCGCGCAGCGCGATCTGTTTCCGAAAATAGCGAAGCGTCTCGTTGAACTCTTCCTTGCCGGGCACTTTTCTGGCTATGTTGAACTGACCGCCAATCTCGGTGCCGGCTTCGTACAGCGTCACCGCATGGCCACGTTCGGCCGCCGTCACTGCGAAGCTCAGCCCCGCGGGTCCTGCTCCGACCACGGCGATGCGCTTGCGCCGTTCGGCCGGGCGAATCACGATTTCGGTTTCGTGGCACGCGCGCGGATTGACTAGGCACGATGTAATCTTGCCGGCAAACGTGTGGTCCAGACACGCCTGATTGCAGCCAATACAGGTATTGATTTCGTCCGCGCGCCCTTCACGGGCCTTGCGGACGAACTCGGCATCGGCCAGGAATGGCCGGGCCATCGACACCATGTCACACGTGCCGTCGGCCAGCAGCTTCTCGGCGATTTCGGGTGTATTGATGCGGTTGGTCGCAACCAACGGCACGGACACCTTCCCCATCAAGCGTTGCGTCACCCATGCGTACGCACCGCGAGGAACTTTGGTCGCGATCGTCGGAACGCGGGCTTCATGCCAGCCGATCCCGGTATTGATGATCGTCGCGCCTGCGCGCTCGACGGCCTGTGCGAGCTGAATCACTTCGTCGAGCGTCGATCCCCCTTCGACCAGGTCGAGCATCGACAATCGATACACGATGATGAAATTGCGTCCGACGCGCTCGCGTACGCGGCGCACTGTCTCTACCGGGAAACGAATGCGGTTTTCATATTCGCCGCCCCAACGATCGGTGCGCTGATTGGTGCGCGCCGCAATGAACTCGTTGATGAGATAGCCTTCCGAGCCCATGATCTCGACGCCGTCATAGCCCGCGTATTGCGCCAGCGCAGCGCAATTCACGAAATCGGCGATGGTCTGCTCCACCTCGTCGTCGCTCAGTTCGTGCGGGACAAATGGATTGATGGGCGCACGCAGCGGACTCGGTGCAACCAGCTTGGGCTGATAGGAATAGCGGCCGAAATGCAGGATCTGCATCGCGATCTTGCCGCCATGCGCGTGCACGGCACCGGTAATCACGCGATGGTGCTCGGCCTCCTCCTCCGTGGTCAGCATCGCGCCGCCGTGCATCGGACGCGCACGCTCATTCGGCGCGATCCCGCCCGTAACGATCAGGCCGACCTCGCCACGCGCACGTTCGGCGTAAAACGCTGCCATTCTCTCGAAGCCATTCGGCGCCTCTTCCAGGCCGACGTGCATCGAACCCATCAGAACGCGATTTCTGAGCGACGTGAAGCCAAGTTCAAGCGGAGCCATCAAATGGGGATATCGGATCATCAAAGCCTCACCATCTATGCAACTTGTTGCATGGATACTAGTCCGAGGCTATTGTTTATGCAACACGTTGCATAAACAAATCCTGCTGCGGTTAACCCTATGACCCCAATATGGCAAGATGCGACTAATCTCGCGGATTCCTTTGATTCGTCATGTCACTGCCCCACGCCCTCCTCACCGCCCTTGCCGAACGTCCCGGTTCCGGCTCGGAACTCGCCGGCCGCTTCGATCGCTCGATCGGCTATTTCTGGCAGGCGACCCACCAGCAAATCTATCGCGAGCTGGGTCGTCTCGAGGAGCTGGGGTGGATCGAATCACTGCCGGAAGAGTCGGGGCGTGGCCGCAAGCGCGCATACCGGATCCTGCCGGCCGGCAAGAAGGAACTGCGACGCTGGATCGCCGAGCAGGACAATCCGACGCCGCTGCGCGAAGCGCTGATGGTCCGGCTGCGCGCGGAAGCGGTGCTTGGCCCCGCCGGCCTGGAGGAAGAAATCCGGCGACGCATGACGCTGCACCAGGAAAAGCTCGACCTGTACCGGCAGATCGACGCACACGATTTTCCGGCTGACGCAGAATCACGTGCGCAGCGCCTTCGGCGTCTGGTGCTGAAAGCGGGCATCGCGCACGAGGAGTTCTGGGTCGAGTTCTCGAAAGAGGCCCTCGACGTTTTGCGTCTGCCGAAGGACTGAATCGCGTCAGAACGAGAGCGGGATGCGTGCCACCGATTGCAGCATCCCGGATTGCCGCTGGCGCCTGCTTGTCGTTCTGCTGGATGACTGAGAGAAACCGATAACCGAGGAGATGACGATGACGCAGAAAACCGTACTGTGCTATGGCGATTCGAACACCCACGGCACGCGTCCGATGACGCGCCCCGGCGTGCTGGAGCGCTTCGATCGCGAGGACCGTTGGACGGGCGTCCTCGCGCAAACGCTGGGTGCAGGCTGGCGGATAGTGGAAGAAGGGCTTCCCGCGCGCACGACCTTGCACGATGATCCGATCGAAGGTCGGCACAAGAACGGTTTGTCGTATCTGCGCCCGTGTCTCGAAAGCCATCTGCCGATCGACGTCGTCGTGCTGATGCTGGGTACGAACGACCTGAAAACACGCTTCTCGGTCACGCCCGCCGACATTGCGATCTCGGTTGGCGTATTGCTTGCCGAACTGGCCGCCTGCAACGCAGGCCCGGCCGGCAAGGCACCCAAGGTGCTACTCATGGCGCCGGCGCCTATTGTCGAGGTCGGCTTTCTTGGCGAAATCTTCGCGGGCGGCGCAGTGAAGTCTCGTCAACTCGCGAATCTGTACGAGCAGATCGCACGAAATGCCGGCGCGCACTTTCTGGACATCGGCAAGGTCATCGAAGTCAGCCCGGTGGACGGCGTTCATTTTTCGGCCGATCAGCATCACGTGCTGGGCAAGAAGCTCGCGGAAGTGCTGTTGCCGATCGCGTAAGCGCGACATGCGCGCCGCGCGGCATCTGTGGCGTCCGCGCCTGATGTGTTGCGCGGCCGGCCGTAACGGCATCGGGGCGACGTCAGGGTGGTGACCCGGCGACTTGACCGAGCACGGCGCCCGACGGGCTGGACGGGCTGACGAGGCGGCCCCTGCCACTACACGCGCGGAACCTTTCGTTCCATTCTCGTGATCTCGAGCGCCACACCGCTATTCCCGTGTGAAAAATGTCCTGTCCCGAGAATCGTGAATCCGTGTCGTTCGTAAAACGGACGAGCGTTGGTCGTCGACTCGAGATACACACGCGCATGACCGCGTGTCGAAATCTCCGATACGGCCTTTTCCAGCAGTGACTTGCCGACGCCTGCCTGTGCTCGCTCACCATGTACGAACAGCTTCGTCAGTTCCTCGCCTTCCACCTCCACGAAGCCGAGAAGGCCGTTGTTTTCCGCCACCCACAGGTCCCCCCTGCGAATGGCCGCGAGATACATCGACGCATTGCGCCCGTCGAGCCAGCAGCGAATTTGCTCCGCCGTGTAACTACCGATGCACAGCCGCACGACGGAATCTCGGTGTACGTCGAAGATGCGGTCGGCATCCGATTCCGTCGCCTGTCGAATTTCAAATGGAAGCATGTTGGTTCATCCCTTGGTTGGCTTGATGAGCGCGTATGTAGTCGTTTCGCGAGTGCGCCCGCTACGACCCAAATACGGTCGGGCCGCGAGTCTGATCATAAGAGACGCTGCCGCACCGGTAAACACAAAGGGAATCTCTACTGCCGCTTTCTGGAACGAACAGCATGTACATGGCTTCGGGCCGCCTGGATTACTCGCCATCCCCACACGCGCCCGCTCTCGCGGGCTCCGCATATGACCAGACATTCAACCGTCCAGTCTGCGTTTCCGGCATCGCCGAAAGAGCCCCGCCGTCGTCGGTCAAAATTCCATGTTCGAATATGTTACGGATAACTACATAATTATCAACACCCGATACCTTTTGCACGTTCATGCGTGCCCCCTCAGTCAAGCATCAGGATGCCAAGGCCTACGCTCCGGCCGCTGCATGCTCGGCACCACTCCGGAGTTCAACCGCGGCATTCCTGATTTCGTTGATGAAATACGACAACCATGGCGTCGTCACGTCTCCGCTTCGGCGGAACAGCAAGGTACCGAACTGGGGGATGTCCCAGTTTCCCTTGAGCACCTTGAGCGCCCCCGAGCGAATATCGTCGCGGAACCAGATCGACGAACAGAACGCTACGTAGTCGTCCTCGTAGACCAGATGACGCATGACGGCGTGCGACAGCGTCTCGACTCTATTGTTACCAAGTGCACATCCATGACGGCTCAGCTCGAGATTGAGCGCCCGTTCGACCGGACTCGAACTCAGCACCGGCATCACCAGTTGTTCGCGGCTTACCAGGTCGCTGAAGTTCAACTCGCCCCGACTTGCGAGCGGGTGTCCCGCGCGCACGCAGAAATTGAACTGTTCATCGAGCAAGCGCTCGCTGCACAAATCAGCGAACTGGCCGTCCGTCTGCTCGATGCCGAGCACCAGGTCGAGCTCGCAGTTCTTCAGCCGGCCAAGCAGTTCCTGTGTCCGCCCTTCCACCAGATTGAGCTGGCCCCTTCCGAGCTTGCGTTTCGCCCGGCTCACCGCAGTTGGCAGAATATGGTTCATCGACACTGATCCCGCCCCGCAAGTGATGCGCCCCTCATTGTCACCCCGAATCGCCTGCACCATCGCGAGCGCCTTGTTCAGTTCGGATTCGGCGGCATGAATATGGCCCAGGATTGCGTTGCCGCACTCGGTCGGACTGACGCCTCGCGCAGAACGAAGCAGCACCTGGGTTCCGAGCACTTCCTCGAGCCGCATGATGCTGCGCGTCAGGGCCGGTTGCGTAATGCCAAGGACGGACGATGCCGCGCTGATGTTCCCGTACTCCACCACCGTGGCGAAATGCTCCAGGTTGGTCATGTACCGCGAAAGTTTCGACCGCATGCTGCCTCCGTTGCCATGGCGTCGGGCCACCCGGTGCGGTCCGGTCTGGCCCTTGGAACAAACTTCTCTTTCGCATGCGATCTTAGACGTGGTCACGTGTGATCGACCATTCGGGAATCACCGAAATACATCAACGCAGCACGAAGCCCTCGTAGCCGTTTTCGGCCGCCTTTTCGCACTGTTCCCGGTAATCGGGCGCGCTGCCCACATAGATCAGCGCGCGCTTTGTCACCGTGCCATCCGGATTCTGGGTCACCCGCGCCCACCATGCGTCGCTGTCCGCAAGCAGCGTTTTCGCATAAACCTGGTACACCTGTTCGGTCCATGCCGTTTGATAGTCGGGCGCGGCTTCGGCATACTCCAGCCCGTTGCGATGCATATGGTCGATCATTCGCGTCACCCATTCGACCTGAAGCGCTCCGCATACCCCGATGTTGCAGAACGATGCGCCGTTATGCGCGCCCACGAGCGTGAAAAGGTTCGGGAAACCGGTGATCTGAAGGCCGAGATAGGTCTGCGGACCGTCAGCCCACACATCCTTGAGACGTTTGCCGCCCTTGCCGCGGATGTCGATACGGTCGAGCGCCCCGGTCACACCGTCGAAACCGGTTGCGAAGATCAGCACGTCGAGCTCGATCTCCCTGCCGCCGACCATCACGCCTTTCGGCGTAATGCGCTCGATCGCCGACTCACCAATGTCCACAAGTTCGACATTGTCCTGGTTATACACCTCGTAATAACGCGTCTCCATCGGCACGCGGCGCGTGCCGAACGCATGATTTTTCGGAATCAGCTTCTCGGCAATGATGGGATCGTTGACGCGCGAGCGGATCTTGTCCGCGATAAAGTCCGCCAGATACTGGTTCGACTGCTTGTTGGTCAGCAAGTCCCGATAGCCCGACAGCCAGATACCATATCCCGGCATGTCGTAGAGCGACTCGAACAACGCATGACGCTCTTCGGCGCTCGCGTCGATGGCCTTCTTCGGCTGACGCTGATACGGAAATGCCGTCTCGGTCGTCTTGATGAACGCGAGGAAATCATGAGGCTTGCCGCGCAACTGATCGACGAGCGCGGGATCAAGCGGATGGTTGCCAAGCGGCGCGCACCAGTTGGGCGTGCGCTGGAACACATACAGTTGCTGCGCTGTCCTGGCAACCACGGGAATGATCTGTACGCCCGTCGCACCTGTGCCGATCACGCCAACGCGCTTGCCTGTGAAGTCGGTATGGCGCGCGGCATCATCGTCGCGCGGCCAGCGTGAAGAATGGAACGACTGCCCTTCAAAGGAATCGATCCCCGGAATCGCCGGCATGCGTGTCGCCGACAGCGGCCCGACCGCCGAAAGAAGGAACCGGCAGCTCGCACTGCGGCCGTCTTCAAGTGTCAGTCGCCAGCAGTCTTGCGTCTCGTCGAAGTACGCTGCACTCACGCGTACCTGGAATTCATAGTGCTGGCGCACGTCCATCCTGTCGGCCGCATATTGCGCGTAACGCAGCAACTCGGGCTGACCGGCAAAGCGTTCGCTCCACTGCCACTCGGGAATGATGCCGTTGAGCGCAAAGTAACCGTAGGCATAGCTTTCCGTATCCAGGCGACACCCCGGATACCGGTTCCAGTACCACGTTCCTCCGACATCGGAGCCGGCCTCGTAGCCCCGTACCTTCAGACCCATCCTGTTCAGCAGCCAGGTCTGGTACATGCCGGTAATGCCGGCGCCGATCACAATCGCATCAAATTCGGGATGGTTCACTTGTTCAGGCATCGTCCTGCTCCGTTGCAGTTAACATGGCGCGCAATTCGGCCTTCATGATCTTTCCTGTCGAGTTCAGCGGCATGACGTCGACGAAGCGGAACGTCACCGGGACCTTGTAATCAGCAAGCCACTCGCGGCAATGTGCGCGCAACGCGTCGGCGCATGGCGGGAGATGTTCGGGGTCCGTGGCGATGAACGCGCACACCTGCTCGCCGAACAGCGGGTCGGGTTGCCCGACGACGGCCGCCGCCTTGACGAGCGGATGCTTGAGCAGCACCTGCTCCACCTCGCTCGAATAGATGTTTTCGCCTCCCCTGATGATCATGTCCTTCTTGCGATCGACCAGCGTAATCAGCCCCTCTTCGCTCTGATAGCCGAGGTCGCCCGTATGCAGCCAGCCATTGCGCAACGTGGCACGGGTAGCCGCGTCGTCGCGCAGATACCCTCGCATCACGTTCGGGCCGCGCGCCACGAGTTCGCCAACTTGACCACGTGGAACTTCGCGATCCTCCTGATCGAAGATCGCGACTTCGACCGCCGCCATCGGCAGGCCGACCGATCCGGCACGCACGGTGGCCAGCTCTCCCGGCAGCGTCACGAGCGTGCCGCCAGACTCGGTCTGCCCCATGCCGTGCACGAGTGACGCGTTCGGGAACAGTGCCTGAACCTCGCCGAGACGCGCGATCGTCATCGGCGCAGCGCCAAAATCCAGGGTCTTCACGCTGTCGAGGACAACGCCGAGCGCTCGCGCCTTGTCGACCATCAGCATGAGGATCGACGGCACCGCGAACATGGCCGTGATGCGCTCGCGCCGAATCAGGTCGATCGCGCGTTCCGTGCCGTAGTGATCGATGTAGAGCGTGCCCCCCGTGAACAGCACCGGAAAGAAACAGGTGTGGGCCGCGATATGAAAGAGCGGGGTCACGGCCAGCAGACGCGCATGGTCGTGGTCATATTCCCACGCGCCCGGCGATTGCATCGCGTCGGCAAACAGCGACGCGTGGGTATGCACCACGCCCTTGGGCTTGCCGGTCGTGCCCGAGGTGTAATAGACGGCCGCAGGTGCATTCGCGTCGATGCACGGTTCCTGCCGGTACGGCCGAGCACCGGCCACCGCTACCGGAGTGTCGACATCGACCACGAGTTCCGGCACGGCAAGCCCATGCACGTCGCGAACCCGCCCAAGCACCGTGGCGAAAGCCGGCTCGGAAATGATCAGGATGCTCTGCGAGTGCCCGATGATGAATGCGAGCTCACCCCCCACCAGGCGATTGTTCAGCGGCACGGCGACAGCGCCGATCCCGAGCACGGCCAGATACCAGACAAGATAATGGTCGCTGTTGTTCATCAGCAGCGCCACCGCCTGCTGCTCACGCACGCCGAGCTCGTGCAGGCGCTGTCGCGCAATGTCGACCGCATCCAGCAACCCGGCATACGTCAATGTGCGCCCCCGGTACACGACGGCTGGCTGTGTCACGCGCTGCCGCGTGCGCTCGTGCAGCAGCGCTGTATATGTCCGGCCGCCGGCTGCGTTCAGCTCCGTGAGGATTTCACGGGCGCGTTTCATCCGCGTCGCGGCGATTGCGTCGATCCGGTCCATGACAGGATTTGCTTGCATGTCGATTCTCGTCTTCAGGATTCAGAGGGATGCCGCGTATTCGTGCCCACGCTCCAACGCGTTGCGGAAATCATCTGCATCGAGTTCGCGCATCCAGCCTTTGGTTGCCGCGAAACCGGCCGACGGCAAGGCGAGCCACGCCTGGATGCGTGCTTGTACAAGGGCGTCGAGCGTCTCGCCGGTCGCAAGTCGGGTCACGATCCCGAACGCATGCGCATCGACGCTGGTCCACGGTGCTGCGTCGTACAGCAGACGCCTGATGACGTGAGGAGCCGCTATCTGACGCAGTACCGGTACGATCGCCGACGGCACGAGACCAAGCCTCAGTTCCGGCAGACCCCAACCCGCGTCGCCCAGCGCAATCACGTCATCGCACAGGCAAAGCACCGCGACCGCTCCCCCAAGCACCGTGCCATGCACCTGGGCCACCACCGGCTTCGTCAACCTGTACAGTTCGTTCAGCAATGCCACCAGTGCTTCGTTACCCTCGTGCCACTGAGCTTCCTCGCCTGGCACGCGAGCGGCCCAGCCGAGATCGGCGCCCGTGCAGAAATGCCTGCCGTTCGCACGCAGCAGGATCACCGCTATGTCGGGGTCGTGCTGTGCCGCCTGCAGCGCAGCACGAAACCCGTGCATCAACGGAATCGACAAAGCGTTACCGCGCCGCGGCGTATTCAGCGTGATCGTGGCAACGCGCCCTTCGACTCCGAAAACGATGGCGCTATCTGTACTCGTTTCTTTCATTCAGATACCTTTCAGATATCTTTGCGACCGGCGGACTTTGCGCCAGACCTTTACGCGGCGCCGTCCGTCTCAATCGGCGACGACCATGTTGCGCAATACGCCAACGCGTTCGATCTCGACTTCCACCACGTCGCCATCCTTCATCCAGAACGGCGGCTTGCGCATCGCTCCAATGCCCCCCGGCGTGCCGGTTACGATCACATCACCGGCTTCGAGCGGCGCAATCGTCGACAGGTGTGCGATCTGCGCAGCGATGTCGTGGATCATCATGCGTGTCGAGGATCGCTGTACCTCGGTGCCGTTCAGACGTGTCACGAGCGCCAGATCGCTGCCGAACGGGATCTCGTCGGCGGTCACGAGCCACGGGCCGAAGCTGCCCGTGCGCCAGAAGTTCTTGCCCGCATCCCACTGAGATGTACGCAATTGCCAGTCACGTACGCTGACGTCGTTGTAGCAGGCGTAACCGGCCACATGGCGATGGGCTTCGTCGGCTGCGATCCGGCGCCCCGGCTTGCCGATGACGATCGCCATCTCGCCTTCGAAATCGAACTGTTCGGATTCGCGCGGACGCATCACCGGTGTGCAGTGAGCGGCCTGCGAGCTACTCGTGCGTAGAAAGAACAGCGGCGCGTTGGCGGGTTCGACGCCGCACTCGTCGACATGCTCGTAATAATTCAGACCGCAGCACCAGATTTTTCCCGGGTTCGGAATCACCGGCAGCGGCGTCACGAGATCGAGCGGATAATCGGCACGTCGCCCTTTCAGCATCGCGCCCAGTTCCCCGATCGCGTCTGCTGCCAGGACCGCGCGAAGATCGGCGTAGCGCCCGTTGCACAGACGCTTCAAATCGACAATCCCGGCTTCAATTACCGCACCAAAACTCTCGACATCGTCGATCTCAAAGCTCATCAGCCTCATGATTTTTCGCAATCCTTATCGATGTAGGTTGGGCCTGTCGAATTAAACGACAGTCTCATGGACGGGTGTGCCGGCGAAACAGCTCGCGGATCCCGCTGCACGGCTCAGGCCATCGGGCCGGGCCGGGCCTGCTCCGCATAACTCGATGCACTGCCCGACAACTGATCGGGCCATTCGTCGCCCGACGCTCGCACCACCGGCCCGGTGCCGAACTGTTCCATTTCGAAATACAACTCGATGCAGTGGATGTCGTCGAGCATGAAATGCACCGTGTACGCAATACCCGGATGCAGCTCCGCCGGCAGATGAACCTCGGTCAGGCCGGCTTCGCGCAGAAACGTACGGGCATCCTTCAACTGTCGATAGGTCTGCACGCGCATGCCGAGGCTCATCAGCACTGTCCGGCTGCTCATTTTCAGCCGGTCGCGCAGCGCCACCGGATAGAGCGCAATACTGTGATGCTCGCTCCCCGCGCGCAGAAACACGCAGCGATGGCCGTCCCACTGAACGTCTGCAGACCGGGTCAGGCCGATCGTTTCGGTATAGAAGCGCTCCGAAGCATCGAGGTCGGCGCAGAACAGGCGCACGGGGCCAATGGCGCTGACCTTGAACGGACGCTGCTGCAGAATCCCGCCAACATCGAAGCGGTACGGCAGCGCCGAATCACGGCCGTAGCCTGCGAGCAGATCGATGTTGTCGTCGCGGGCTTCCGCCACTTCGAGCGCCTCGGGTTTCATCGGCAGCTCGAATTCCCGATACGGCAAGTGTTTGTACATCGCCGCCGGCTTGCTGCGGCGTTGCCAGCCGATCTGCTCCATGCCATAGAACAGTTCGACGCGGTGGCCATCCGGGTCGTACGCATAAACTGCCCAGTTGCTACCCGGCAGATCCCGGCCGATGCGCTGGACCTTGACACCCGTGGCGTTGAAAAATCGATAGGCGTCGTTGACCTCACGCAGGCTGTTCACCTGAAACGAGATCTGGTTCAGGGTCGCGCCCGCTTCGTAGTACGCCCGGCGCTCCGGATCGGCGGTCGCAGGATTGATCGCGACCAGCGCGTGGTGATCGGTATTGCAGGTCGTGAAGCACCCGAGCAGTTCGCCTTCCTTGCTGGTCATCCGCTCGGTTTGATGGAGGCCGAACAGGTCGACGAGACGCCCCTCGCTGGCCTCCGTGTCTGCCGTCCAGACTCCCAGGTGGCCGAGTCGCACCGTCTTGAAAGGACGCGCAAAGGTCACACCACCTACGTCGTAACGTTCTTCTTGCTGCATCGCTGCCGTCTCCGTCTCATGTCTTTCTCTGATGCCGATCGGACGCCGCTACCGGCAGTCCACCGCCGCACGGGCCTTACTTCGACAGGTTCTGATGCGCGAAGTCGACCACGCGCTGCATCGCTGCGACCGAGGCGGGCAGCGTCGGGTGCATCGTGGTGAACATCATCGGCGCCTCATAGACAGCCAGCTCGATCTCGCCGCCGGCTTCCCTGTAGCGTTGCATGAAGCGATCGGCCTCCGTGCCGGGCACTTCCGACTCGATGTCGTGGTAGTTGTGTACATCGTCGTCGGTCGCGAGCACCCACAGGGCGCGGGGCAGATTGACGGCTTCGCCGCGTTCCAGAATCAGCGTCGGGCTGCCCTCTTTCATGTTCGCTTCCGTGTTCCAGTACGCGTCGTGCAGGCCGATCACCTCGGCTGCCCAGTCCGGCGCGTTGCCTTCGGCCAGCAGCCGCTTTGCGTAGTGATAGCGGCCGTACGGGTTGATGACCGGCCACAGCATCGAAATGCAGCTGACAGTCGCGTCGACGTCCGGCGAGCCGGGCGGCAGCGGAATCGACGCGTACTGTGCGTCATGCGGACGCATCGCGACGAGCATGCCCAGATGGCCGCCGCTCGAATTGCCGGACAGCCCGATGCGTTCGGCATCTACGTTGAAGCGCGCAGCATTCGCCTTCAGCCAGCGGATCCCGTAGTTGATGTCGGAAGGCGATTTCGGATATGCCCCCTGGGCTCCCTGGCGAAAATCGAGCGACACCACGACGAGACCCGAGCGGGCCAGCGTTTCGTGCACCGCTTTGCCCCGCGTGCGGTCGAACTTGCTCCAGGCTCCGCCATGCAACTCGATCACCGCCGGAAACGGGCCCTCACCCGCCGGCGTGTAGACGCGCGCCAGCAGTTCGACGTCGTCGTGCTTCAGATAGACCACATCCTGAACATCGATATCTTCAATTTGCTCAATCATCGTCAGAAGTCCTTATAAACTAGAATGTATCGAATTAAGCTCGGCATCCGTTATCCCGCCATGCCAAGCAGCATGCGACCGTACGGAACCATCGCGGCCTCCCAGTTCGCACCGAAATGAGAACCCGTGGTCAGGGAGTCGCGGTACCACGACTGCAGGGGATTGCGGTCGTGCACGATCTCGGCGCTGCTCGTCGACACCAGGGTCTCGATGCCACGGCGCGCGACCCGGTTGGCCCACACCGAATCGCGATGCGCCGCCTGCGCATCCTGCGTGGTGACGACCTTGCCGGATGCGATCAGATCGGCCACATGCCCGTGACGGCGATGCGCGACAAAAATCGCCGCATCGATGTCCGCAGCAGCTTCGCCCAGCTTGCACTGAATGATTTGCGAATCGGAAAGCGTCGTCATGCCGCGCGATACGCGGCCGCGCATCGTGAGACCGGTGTGTTCGAGCACGAGGCGCGCCAACGCGAGCGTCACCGGCAGTTGCGTAAAGATCGCGAACGCTGCCCGGGGGGCCTTCAGCAGCGGATAATCGGGGTGAACGGCACTGCCGGGGGTCTCCCCCCGCTTGAGACCCGCATCGCTGACCATGCGATGCTCCGGCACAAACACTTCATTGAGCGCAACGGTATTGCTGCCCGTGCCACGCAGGCCCAGCGTCTGCCAGTCGTCGAGAATCGTCACGTCCGACATCGGGACAAGCATGTACTGCAGCGAACGCCCACCGTCATGCTCGACCCACGCGCCAACGATCAGCCACTCGGCATGCCTGCACCCGCTTGCAAACGGATAGGTCCCCGTGATGCGATATCCGCCCTTCGTGCGCTGAGCCGTCGCGCGGGGCGCAAGGCTCGACGCGACCACCGCAAGAGGATTCGCACCCCAGACATCTTCCTGGGCCCGCTCCGGGAAGCAGCCGACGACCCATGCATGCTCACCGAAAACCGACAGCACCCATGCGCTCGAAGGGCACCCCATCGCCAGTTCTTCGACCACGCGCGACAGCAGCAGCGGCGAACTCTGCAGCCCCCCATAGCGTTTGGGCTGGAGAATACGAGAGAGGCCAGTTTCCCGGAAACGGTCTACCGTAGCCTTCGGCACGTTGCGCTGATTCACGCAATCCGCCTCACGCTCCTTCAGGACCCCGACGAGCGCCAGCGCCTCGTTGAACAATGCGCGCTCGGTGCTGTTCATCCAGCTGTCGTCGACCATCCGGTTCGAAGGAAGGAGCGCCAGCCCATTGCTTTCATTAACCTGCTGAGTAACCATTTTTACCCCATCATTCGCGGTTCGTGATTGATTGATGCGATCCCGTCATCAGGCGTGCGCCGTAATACCCGCATAGCCGCTGCGGTAATAGAGCAGCGGCGAGTTTTGTTCCAGTGCGTGAACGTCCACCACGCGGCCAATGAAAATCGAATGCGTACCGGATTCGATCGCTTCACCCAGCTCGCAATCGAACGCAACCAACGCGTCCATCAGCACCGGTGCACCGGTCTTCAGGACCGACCAGCGGTCACACCCGAAGCGCTCCGCGCGTGCGAGGGGATTCGCGAACCGCTGGGCAACCTCGCTCTGGTCCGCCGTCAGCACGTTCACACAGAACTTGCGGCTTTCCACGATCATTTGATGCGTCGTGTTCTGGCGATTCACGCAAACAACAAGTTGCGCGGGTGCCGCGGACAGCGAACAAACCGCCGTGGCAGTCATGCCGCCACGCTGCGCATTCGAAACACTGGTAATCAGCGTGACACCCGCGGCCAGGTTCTTCATCGCGGACTTGAAATCGGCTTCACTTACGGTATTGAACATGTCTCCACTCCGTATTCTGTTCATCGTACTGCCGCACCCGATTAACCATGAATTCATGATATCCATCGGAAAATACGGTGTGAAATGCTATTTCGGGTGAGGCCATGCATGCGATGCATGACTGGCTTCAGAATCTGTGGCAAAGACCGAACACGGTTGCAAGTTGCGTGTTCGTGCTCGACGGGGCACCGGTCAACGCAATCCACGCATTCAGATTTCTTGACGTTCGCTGATAGAACGCATCCACATAGACGTTTGTGCGCTTCGAAAGAAAATACGAAACGCCCATAGTCGTTTGCCAGTAATTTCCCGCTCCCGAGCCCTCGGTTGCGTGCGTGTACGATTGCGCGACCCCGCCGATCAGCCAGGGCCTGAACTTGTAACTGACGCTCCCCTCGATATTTTGAAAATGCACCGAGCCTGTGCCACCGCCGCTGCCCGTCCACGACGAAAACAACGAGGTGGCGGTCGGGCTCGGATTGTCGAAATGCGTGTTTGTATACATCAGGCCGAGCGTCGTATCGCCGAGGATATATTGTCCCGTCACCCCCCATGCCTGTACGTTCCGCGCCGATGACAGGAACGGCATCTTCGCCGGGTTGAAGTACGAATCCGACGGCGTTGCGCCAGTCGTATCGATGGCTGGCTGGCTCAGGCGCACGTAGGCCACCGCCAATTGCAGATTGTTGTTCTTATAGGTCGCACCGGCATTCCACGAACGGTTACTCCCGAAATTCGTGGAATTCGAGAACGCATACATCGCTTCTGCCTGCAAGCCCGCGTAGACGGGGCTCAAGTACTTGACCGAATTGTCGGTGCGATAGGTCAGGAAGCCCTCGTTATCCATCGGGTGCAACGCCGATCCGGTCAGGGCGGCCGCCGCCAGCAAGGGGCCGAAGAAATCCTGTAACGCACTGTATTGCCGCCCCATTGTCAGCGTGCCGTATTGTGCGGAGGACAACCCCACCCACGCTTGACGACCGAACAGGCGCCCGCCTTGCAGAGACGAGCCGCTGAACTGGTCGAACCCGTTTTCGAGCTTGGCGATCGCAAGCAGGCCGCCGCCGAGGTCTTCGTCGATCTTCAAGCCCCAGCGCGGCGCCAGCAACGGCCCGCTGAGGGTCTGCAACACGGATCCTCCGCCGCTGCCGGCCGCATTCTTCATGTTGTTCACGTAAAGAATGCCGCCATCCAGTACCCCGAAGAGGGTCACGCTGCTTTGTGCATGAGCCATGCCCGCAAAGGCACTCAACGCGAAAAGCGCGAAAACGGATTTCGTCGAACGCGCAGATACGCGATCGACGTTGACCGCAGGTCGTGCCGACCGACGGTGGTCGCGGCGAGCCAAAGGAAAGCGTGGTTCATCGACGAGCGTTGACGAAGCGGACGCCGCCTGAACGATTCCATTCATCTTCATTAGATTTCCTAACTAGGTACGGCTTGACATGGTCGGCTGCATTCAGTGGATCCAGGAAGAGCGCGACGCGTTGAACGGACCGGTGTTCTGTGCTTACTTCTCGACGTCGCCAATCAGTTGCATCACCATTTCCGCTTGCTCGTCGCGGGACCGGTCAGTGGAGTAACGGGTCTGGACTGCGGAGATCGACAGTGCCGAGAGCAATCCCGGAATCGCGAAAGCGAAGAACATGCTGTGGATCGAGAACGACATGTCGACCAGCCATCCCGCCAGCAGCGGACCCAGCATGCCGCCAATACGCCCCACACTTGACGAGAACCCCATGGCCGTCGAGCGGACGAATGCGGGATAGAACTGCGAGATATACACCTGCACCAGATTCATCGCACCAACCACTGGCACGCCTGCCACCGCAATCAGGACATAGGCCACGGTCGCATTCCGGTTCAATGCAAACAGCACCATCGTCACCGAACCGAGCAGATACAGGCCGACCAGTATTCGCTTGAGCGAATAATGATCGCCCGCATAACCCATGACTACGGTGCCGACGATCGCGCCACACTGCAGCACGATCAGGAACATCAGGCTCGAATTCATCGTGAAGCCTGCTTCCAGCATCAGTTTGGGCAGCCAGTTGATCAGGCCATAGCCGAGGATCAGGTGAAAGAAGATGGCTGCCGTAAACATTGCGGTGCTCAACGCACGGTCTTCACCAAACAACCCGGCGACAGGAATCCGCTCGCTCGCCTCGTGTTCCTCGTACAGCCGCGCGTCAGGTTCGATCCTGGCTGCGGGATTGATCCGCGCAAGCACGGCCAGCAATTCCTGCCTGCGTCCCTCGCGCAGCAGGATAAAGCTCGATTCCGGCATGTACCGGTATGCGAGCGGCAGAAAGATCAGCGGCACGGCCCCCATCCAGAGCACGAATCGCCAGCCGTAGCTCCCGATCGCCAGGATGCCGATGAACGGGGAAAGCATGCCGCCGAGGCAGTATCCGCACATCACGATCGCCGTGATGGTGGTGCGCGTTTTTTTAGGGGAATAGTCGGTGAGCAACGCGATCGCATTCGGCAGGATACCCCCCAGGCCGAGCCCGGCCATGAAGCGGAAAAATCCGAAAAGCCTTGGCCCTGGCGCAACCCCGCCGAGTGCCGTGAACAGGCTGAACAGGATCACGGTGGCCGCCACCATCCGCCTGCGGCCAAAGCGGTCGGCGAGCACGCCAAACGTGAAGGCCCCAAACAACATGCCGAACAGGCTGTAGCTGCCCAGTGCCCCCGCCTCCACGGCAGACAGATGCCATTCCTTCATCATCGGCGGCAGGATTGCACCGAATACGGCGGTATCGTAGCCGTCGAAGATGACGCAGAAGAAGCCGATAATCAGCAGGAAAAAATGAAACCGCCGGAAATCGCTTTTCGCGATGAATTCAGACACGTTTATCTGGTTCACGTTTTTTCGTCTCCACGGAATCCTTATGCCGGACTCCTATTTATGTGATCTTGTCGACGTTCTGTTTATCGCTTGGGCCGCCGACGATTCCACAAGCACATCCGGCAGACTCCCGGGGACCACTCGCTGTCGACGGTCTGCCGTACAGCGCCCGGTTGCTTGTCGAGGATGTGAGGAGACACTATAAGAAGCGTGAACAGCCGGCCAATGCATTTTGGGCTGCAGGGATGCATGCAAGACATATCTGTGCGCCGACCTGCTTGCAGCCGTGATGCGAGAGAATTTTGCGTGTGGAGCTTCAGGGTAAATACGGATCCTGGCCCGCTCACGCGTCGCCGTCACCCGCGTCCCAGACGATCCTGTCGAAGATCGCCTGCAGCTTCGCTCCTCGCGCATCGTTGAGCATCGTCGCGTGCGCGACGCGTCCCGCGAGATAGCCACGAAAGTCCGGATGCGCGACACGGTTCTGCGACGCCGGGCCATGCCGGACGCAGTTGGTCAGCATCGCCTTCAGCGTGTCGAATTCGTCGCGGGCAAGATTCGGGTGCCGGTTGACGACGACGCCCGCGAGCCGTTGCCGCACGCCTCTCCGCATCACGCGCGTCTTGCGCCACTGCAGCGCGAACCCTTCCTCGAGCGCGATCGCGCCGACCCTGGCCGGCAACCGTTCGGCCGCACGTGCCAGGACGGCGCCACCGGAAAACGCGAGATCGTCGGCATAGCGCGTATAGGTTGCGTCGAGCGAATGCGCCAGCGCGGCAAGCCGCGTGTCGAGCCGGAATGCGCACAGGTTCGCGAGCGCGGGCGACGTCGGCGCGCCCTGCGGCAGATGCCGGTTGCGATAGCGCTGACGGCCGGACCAGTCGAGCCTGTCGCGCAGGTCGGGCGCAAGCAGTCGCGCGGACGGCACGCGGTTCGTGCACAGCGCGGTCAGCGCCCTTGCAACTTCGAGCGGATAGCCGAGCGTGCGGAACAGCGCGTGGATTCGCGCCGCACGGATCGATACGAAGAAATCGGCGAGATCGAAGCGGATCACGACGTCGCGATCCGCATGCGGTGCGGCGAACGACACGATGCCGCGCCCTTTGCGAAAGCCGTGCGCAGCGTGATGCGGCGGAACGCGATCGAGCAATCCGTGCAGGATGCGGCGTTGCGCTTCGCGCAGGTGCCCTTTCGGAATCTCGACCAGACGGCAACTGCCGCCGCGCTTGTCGAACGCGCGGTACGTGTAGTGATGCAGCGGCGTTTCGCTGCGGGGCGCGACCCGCCAGCGATCGGCGAGCCAGTCGAGCTCGGGTACGCTCAGGCCGAGCCAGTCAGCGAGATCGCCCAGCGTCGGCAACCGGGGAAGATCGGGTGCATCGAGCGCGGGCGGCGGCGGCTGTTGCTGCGGCGGGCGCAGCACGATGCGCACGATCGTGGGCCGCGCGTCGCTGTGCCACGCGGCGACGAATCCCGGTGCGCTGGCGACGAGCAGCGACAAATCGTTCGGTTCGATGGCCGCCCACTGCTTGCCGAGATTACCGAAGCGCTCGATCGCGTCGCGCGCGACGGCGTGCACCCACGGCGGCGCATCGCCGAGCACTGCCGCCATGCGTGCCGCGACGCCGTCCGTTTCAGGCGGTCCGGCGAGCATGGCCTCGGCAAGTGTGCGCGTGATGTCGTACAGGGACGAATACATGGAAGTCGACGGGCGGGACGATGAGTCAACGTGCGCGGTGCTGCGAGAGCTGCTTTGCGCAACGCGCAATCGGGCTCTTGCGACGCATCGGGGAGTCGATCTCATCCACGGGGTAGCCCCGTAGTCCGGGAACATCGATTGCCTGCTCCTGGGGTGTGCTTGACCCACCGCCCCGCGACGCGACTTTAGCGGGCGTGCTGCGGACGTGTCAACCACGGGGCGGCTCGAACGGGCGTCGGCGCCCTGCTTTCAATGGCGCCGTTCATCGTCGCTATCGTCGTCGACTTCCGATCAGGGCGGGCTCGCAACGCTTGCGTACCCTCCGTCACCGCAGGCCGCTCGGGGCCTGCCCCGGCAGGAATCCGCCCGCGAATCCGGACAGGCTAGGAAAGCTGGCCGCCTGAGCGGGCGCGGCCGCCACTGCATCGCTGGCCGGCAAACTCAGGCCGGGTGCGAGGTAAAGGAACTTCCATTTTCTGTAAGTCTCCTCGCCCTCGAAATCCGAGTAGCGCTGCGGGAATCCCGCGCGCTTGACGCTCGCCTGATCCGAGCTGCTGTAGATGCCATATAAGCGATCGGCCCGCCACAGGAAGCTCCAGTCGTTGCGTCCGGTGATCGGATCCGGATACGCGCGGCGCAGATGATGCATCGGCTTCGGAAAGCGGGTATCGTCCACCAGATCGTCGACCGAGGTCGGGTAAGCGCGACCCGTTTGATAGTAGCGCACGATCGCCCGCCGATACTGGTCGCCGACGAACAGCAGCTGCTTCTCCTGCTCGCGGCGCCGTTGCAGCGCCCAGACATCCAGCGCGCCGGACAAGGCGATCGACATCAGCATCAGCGCGATCAGCAGCGCCAGCAGCACGAGCCCGCGCTGACGCGCGGCATGCGGGCGGCAGCGCATCGCGTGCACCTTTGCGCGCACCCTTGCGTGCGCCTTCACATGCGTAATGCGGCAGGCAGCCCGGCCGGCATCGCTCATTTCGCCGCTCCCGCCGCATGCGGCGGCTCGCCCTGCGGGCTGCTCGCGGGCGCCACGTCGTAGACACCCGGCTTGGTCTCGTCCGGCGAAGCGATCACCGCCCATTTGTCGTCGCCGTTCACCGGATCGAGCGGGATCGAGCGCAGGTAATGCTTCGCGACCAGTTCGTCGAGCGTTTCGGGGTACTCGCCGTTGTCGCCGTAGTATTGATCGATCGCATTGCGCATCACGGCGACATTCTGCTGCCGCACCTGCGTCTTGCCGCGTTCGATCGCATGCATGTAACGCGGCACCGCCAACGTCAGAAGCAGGCCGATGATGGCCATCACGACCACGATTTCAATCAGCGTGAATCCGCGAGGCCTGCGCATGCGAGCGGGTTTCATGATCTACGGTCACCATTGTTTGTACGGAATGCCGTTGATGCCGACGCGATCGGATTTCGAGGTCACGTCGAACACGTCCTTGCCGGCCTCCGCGATTCCCGACGCGTCGCCGGCCGCCTGTTCCGGTGGCGTTCCGTACGCGCGCACGTTCCAGGTGTCCTCGGCCGGCGTATCCGGGTCGCCGGCGAAGAACGGATCACGCGGCACCCGGCGCAGGAACATCAACAGGCCGCCTTTCGGATCCCGCGCGTCCTTCACGCCCGTGACGAGCACGGTCAGCGACGGCGGATAGCCGGATGCCTCCGCGTCCCTGTCGATCTTCCCTGCGTCGCTCGCGTCCTTGTATGCGTCGAGCGCGGTGCGGATCTCGCGCAACGCGGCGCTCAACTCCTGCTCCCTCTGGCGCTGCACGATCAGTTCGGAAAACGGCATGATCGCGAGCGCAAGGATGGCCACGAGCGCAAGCGTGATCACCATCTCGATCAGCGTGAAGCCGCGCCGGCCGTGACGACCGGTGCCGCCGACGCGCGTCGTGCCGTTCCGCGTGGCCACGGTTCAATTCCCGTTCTGGATCGAGTGAAGCGGGTTTTCGCTCGGGATGTCGCCCGCCGGCATCTGCAGCGTCGGCGGCGCTGCAGCCGCAGCAGGTGCCGCCGCAGCCGCTGCGGCAGGCGCGGTCGGCTGCGGCGTCGCCACCGGCGTGACGCTGGTGCCCGGGG
>NZ_JAAGPL010000086.1:0-35027 GCF_017104785.1 Burkholderia sp. Ac-20353
CCCGGCCAGTTCCGCGAGCCACGCGGGCCAGCCGTCCCGCGCGCGCGCTTCGTCGTCGGTCACGCACGCGAGCGTGAGCAGCGCGTCGTGCAGCTCGTGCGCATCGCGCACGAGCGGCCACGCTTCGTCGCGCACCGCGGCGATTGCGTCGGCGTCGAGCGCGCCGAGATCGTCCGCGGATTCGGGGTCGCTCCAGCGGCGCGCCTGCACCGCCTGCGTGCGGCGCTCTTCGAGCGGCGCGTCGTCGAGGAATGCATACGGTTTCGCGTTCAGAATCTCGGCCGCAAGCGGCGACGGCGCGGGCAGGTCGAGGGCGACCAGCTCGAGCGCGCCGCTTTCGATCCGGTGCAGCAGCGCGAGCCAGCCGTCGGTATCCATCGCGTCGTGCAGGCAGTCGTCGAGCGTCTGGTCGACGAGCGGATGATGTGGAATCTCGCGCTCGCCGACGATGTTCTCGAGACACGCGACCTGATCGGGGAACACGGTCGCGAGCAGGTCCTCGCTCTTCATCCGCTGCAGTTGCGGCGCGGTTCGCTTGCCGCCGGTGTAGCGCGGCAGCGCGAGCGCCGTCGTCGCGTTCCAGCGCCAGCGCACGCCGAACAGCGGCGCGTCGAGCAGCGCCTGGACGAGCACGTGCTCGGCGCTCGCCGCGCGCAGGTAGCGCCAGACTTCGTCGAGCGCGAAGCTGTGCGCGAGCGACAGCGACAGGATGATCGCGTCGTCGGTCGCCGCGGCCTGCAGCTCGAAGTTGAACGTGCGGCAGAAGCGCTTGCGCAGTGCGAGGCCCCAAGCGCGGTTGATGCGGCTGCCGAACGGCGAATGGATTACGAGTTGCGTGCCACCGGATTCGTCGAAGAAGCGCTCCATCACGAGCGTGTGCTGCGTCGGCAACGCGCCGAGCGCCGCGCGGCTGCGCGCGAGATAGTCGGCGATCTGGCGTGCGGCGTCGGGAGACAGCCGCAGGTCGTCGACGAGCCAGCGCACAGCGGGGGCGAGACGGCTTTCGACGGCGCTACCGCTCGCGTGCCGATCACCGTCCGCGAACAGCGCGTCGAGCCGCGCGCGCAGCCGGCCGACCGCGGCCGACAGCTCGTCGCTGCGGCCCGGCGCTTCGCCGAGCCAGAACGGGATGTTCGGCGACTGACCCTGCGCATCCTCGACGCGCACGCGGCCCGTCTCGACGCGAATGATCCGGTACGACTGGTTGCCGAGCTGGAACACGTCGCCGGCCAGGCTCTCGATCGCGAAATCCTCGTTGACGGTGCCGACCTGGATGCCCTGCGGTTCGAGCAACACCGCGTAGTCGGCCATGTCGGGGATCGTGCCGCCGGAGGTCGTCGCGGTCATCATCGCGTTGCGCCGCCCGCGCACCGTGCCGCCGACCACGTCGCGATGCAGGTACGTGGCGCGCACGCCGCGCCGGCTGCTGAAACCTTCGCCGAGCATCCGCATCACGTCGTCGAACCGCTCGCGCGGCAGGCGCGCATACGGCGCCGCGCGCGTGAAGCATCGATACAGCGCGTCTTCCTGCCATTCGGCGCACGCGACTTCCGCGACGATCTGCTGCGCGAGCACGTCGAGCGGCGCGTCGGGGATCCGCAGCGTGTCGAGTTCGCCGCGCCGCACGCAGTCGAGCAGCGCCGCGCATTCGACGAGTTCGTCGCGCGACAGCGGGAACAGGCGCCCCTTCGGCACGCCGCCGACATGGTGCCCGGAACGGCCGACGCGCTGCAGGAATGGCGCGATGCCGCGCGGCGAGCCGACCTGGCAGACGAGATCGACATCGCCGATGTCGATGCCGAGTTCCAGCGACGCGGTCGCGACCAGCAGCTTCAGTTCGCCGCGCTTCAGGCGCTGTTCCGCGTCGAAGCGGTGTTCTTTCGCGAGGCTGCCGTGATGTGCGGCGATCGCGTCCTTGCCGAGCCGGTCCGCGAGATGGCGCGCCATGCGCTCCGCGGTGCGCCGCGTGTTGACGAACACGAGTGTTGTGCGGTGCGCAGCGGCGAGCCCGGCGATCCGGTCGTACAGCTGTTCCCACACGTCGGTTGCCATCACCGGTTCGAGCGGCACGTTCGGCAATTCGAGCGCGAGGTCGCGCTCGCGTGCGTGGCCCGTGTCGACGATCGTGCAGTCGCGCGGCGCGTCCGCAGGCCCGCCTACCAGGAAGCGCGCGACCGCGTCGATCGGCTTTTGCGTCGCCGACAGCCCGATGCGCGGCAGCGCGCGTCCGGCCAACGCGTCGAGCCGTTCGAGCGACAGCGCGAGATGGCTGCCGCGCTTGCTGTTGGCCAACGCGTGGATCTCGTCGACGATCACCGAGCGCACGGTCGACAGCATCTGGCGACCGGACGTCGACGACAGCAGCACGTACAGCGATTCCGGCGTCGTCACGAGGATGTGTGGCGCGCGCTTGCGCAGCGCCGCGCGCTCGGCCTGCGTGGTGTCGCCGGTGCGCACCGCGGTGCGGATCGCGGGCACCGGCAGGCCGAGCTGCGCGAGCGTCTCGGCGATGCCGGCGAGCGGTGCTTCGAGGTTCACGTGGATGTCGTTCGACAGCGCCTTCAGCGGCGACACGTAGACGGTCAGCGTCGCGTCGGGCAGCGTGCCGTCGTGCGCGAGTGCATCGCGCACGAGATCGTCGATCGCGCACAGGAAGCCGGTGAGCGTCTTGCCGGAGCCGGTCGGTGCGGCGACGAGCGTCGAGCGGCCGGCCTTGATATGCGGCCATGCAAGCGCCTGCGCGCCGGTCGGCGCGGCGAACGTGCGCTGGAACCAGGCGGCGACGGCGGGGTGGAACACGTCGAGCACGCTGGCGGCGGCGCAGTTGGCAGAGCAGGTGGCGGTGACGTCCATCGAAGCGGCGAATCAGGGTGCGAGCACGGGTGCGCAGTGCGGCGCGCGCGAACCGTCAGTGTGCCAGACGTCGCACGCGCGTGCCGGGCGGCTCAGCGGAGCACGGAGGACATTCAGAGGGGGGAACGCCGAGCCAACGCCCACGCGACCGCTACACGCGACGCAGCCACCCAAGCCACTGCTGCAGCGCGGGCGCGTGCGTCCACACCGATTGCGCGAGCCACAGTGCGCCGGCCCATGCCGCACCGACCACGATCAGGTCGCAGTTCCCGCTGTTCCACAGGTTCAGCGAGTGACGCCGCCAGATCCACGGCACGCCGAGCGGATTCGGCCAGTCGGCGAGCAGGTGCATCAGCCCGCCGCACGCGAAGCCGAACAGCGGCGCGGCCCACAGCGGATGCGGATGATGCGCGAGCCCGTGCCACCCGAGCGCGAGCAGCGCGACCCAGCCGATACCCCAATGCGTGACGGTGCGATGCGTGATCCAGAGCCGGCGCTTGCGGCTCCACCAGGCGATTTCGAGCCAGTCGGGCGCGGTGCCGCCGGCGACGCCGGCCGCGAATGCGGCGAGGATGCCCGCATGCCACGGGCCGGTCGCGCCACTCTGCGCGACGAGAACGGCGGCAATCAGGCCGGCCGCAAAGCCGCTCGCATGATGTGCGTTGTGTGATGCCATACGGAAAGAAAACGGGAAAGAAAACGGGAAAGAAAACGAACGAAAAGAGTACGAACGGAAAACGTCGGGGCGGCGCAAATGCGAAGGGGCGCCATCTTCTCAGATCGGCGCGCGGCGCGGGAGATCCGGGCGAGGATATTTCGCGTATGCGACGGTGACGGGGGCGGATTCGTCGTGATTCGTAGTATCGCCTGACGATAGGCCAATTGACAGCGCCACGACTACGAATCCCTGTTATTGGGCGCAACGGTCTCACGGCTATAAGCAAATGAAGCGAATTCTTCGGCCTTGAAACGCGCTCACATGGGAGACACGCAATGCGCACGTTCGATCGCTTCAAAACCTCCGCCATCGTCGTCGCTACCGCGGCCGGCATCGGCTTCCTGCCGGCCGCGCCCGCGTATGCGAAGAGTCCGCAGCATGCCGTCCTGACGAGTTCGGCGGTCGCCGTCGCCGACAAGTACAGCGCGGATGCCGCGGAGCGGATCTTCAAGGAAGGCGGCAATGCGATCGACGCTGCGGTCGCGATCGCATTCACGCTCGCCGTCACGTATCCGGAAGCGGGCAACATCGGCGGCGGCGGCTTCATGACGCTCTACGTCGACGGCAAGCCGTACTTTCTCGACTACCGCGAGCGCGCGCCGCTCGCCGCCACGAAAGACATGTACCTCGACAAGCAGGGCGAAGTCGTGCCCGGCATGAGCCTGTACGGCAACCGCGCGGTCGGCGTGCCCGGCACGGTCGCGGGGATGTGGGAAGCGCAGAAGCGCTTCGGCAAGCTGAAGTGGAAGCAGGTGCTCGCGCCGGCGATCCACTACGCGCGCGACGGCTTCATCGTCGACGAGCAGCTCGCGCAGCGCGGCGTCGACGCGTCGAAGGAATTCGGCGGCAAGACCAATTTCGACAAGTACTTCGGCACGATGAAGGCCGGCGCGAACTTCAGGCAGCCGGATCTCGCGGCCGTCCTCACGCGAATCTCGAACGACGGCGCGAAGGATTTCTACGACGGCAGGACGGCCGAGCTGATCGCCGCGTCGATGAAGGCCGGCAACGGGCTGATCACGAAGCAGGACCTGCAGCAATACCGCGCGGTCTGGCGCGAGCCGATCCAGGCGAACTGGAACGGCTATCGCGTGATCACCGCGCCGCCGCCGAGCTCGGGCGGGATCGGGCTCGTGCAGTTGCTGAAGATGAAGGCCGACCGGAAGCAGGACTTCGACGGCGTCACGCTCAATTCGCCGCAATACGTGCACCTGATCGCCGAGATCGAGAAGCGTGTGTTCGCCGATCGCGCGCAGTACCTCGGCGATCCGGACTTCTACAAGGTGCCGGTCGCGCAGCTGACCGACGACGCGTACATCGCGAAGCGCGCGGCGGAAGTGAGCCCGACGCAGATCGCGGACACGAACAGCGTGCAGCCGGGCCTCGGCACGTCGATGCCGGAGAAGGCGGAGACGACGCACTTCTCGGTCGTCGACAAGTGGGGCAACGCGGTGTCGAACACGTACACGATCAACGGCTATTTCGGCTCGGGGATGATCGCGGACGGCACGGGCATCGTGCTCAACGACGAGATGGACGACTTCTCCGCGAAGCCGGGCGTCGCCAACGCATTCGGCGTCGTCGGCGCGGACGCCAACGCGATCGAGCCGAACAAGCGGCCGCTGTCGTCGATGACGCCGACGATCCTGACGCGGGACGGCAAGGTCGCGCTCGTGATCGGCACGCCGGGCGGTTCGCGGATCTTCACGTCGATCTTCCAGGTGATCAACAACATCTACGACTTCAGGATGCCGTTGAAGGAAGCGGTCGGCGCGATGCGCTTCCATCACCAGTTGCTGCCGCCGAACACGATCTTCTGGGAGCCGTACCGCCCGATCGACGGCGAACTCGCGAAGGATGTCGAGGCGCGCGGCTACAAGCTGGAAGGACAGGATTTCAGCGGCGACATCCAGGCGATCAAGATCGACGGCAAGACGCCGGACGCGGTGGCCGATCCGCGCGGGCGTGGGGTCACGCGGGTGATCGACTGACCCTGCCGCGCGCAGCCGCTGCCACGACGACAGTGGCGCAAGCGACGCCGCCACCGGCGGCAAGCATGACGTCGGAAAGCCCGGTGCGGGCGAGGATCGCCGCACCGGCCATCGCGCCGACGCCCGACGCACCGTTGAAAACCGTCGTATAGAGCGCCGACGCAGGTATCGCGGCTGCGCCGCCCGCGCGCAGCACCCACGTCTGGATCCCGACGAACAACGCGGAGATCGCGGCGCCCCATGCGAGCAGGCACGCCACCGCCGTTGCGATCCCGGTGCGCGGCACGAGCCAGCCCAGCCCGATCAGCGCAGCGCACATGAACACCAGTGCTGCGACGATCACGAGCTTGAAATGGCGGTCGATGGCCAATCCCGTCAGCACGTTGCCCAGCAGCCCCGCTGCGCCGAACGCAAACAGCAGCGGCGCGACGGCGGAGGGGGCCACGCCCGGCATCTGCCGCAGATACGGCTCGATGAACGTGAACGCGCCGAAGTGGGCCGCGACCGTGAAGATCGCGACCGCATAGGCGACCCACAGCGCACGGTTCCGCAGCACCCCGGCGAGCGCCTTGCCGCCGACCGCGCCTTCGGCCCGGATCGTCGGCAATGCCGCGGCCATCAACAGCGCCGTCAGCAGGCTCAACCCGCTCAGCAAACCGAACGCGACCCGCCAGTCCCAGTGCTGGCCGATCACGTTGACGAGCGGCACGCCGAGCACGCTCGCTATCGAGATGCCGCCGAACACGACGGCGGTCGCGACGCCGATCCGGTCGCGCGGCGCGATCTGCGTGGCCAGCGCGGCGACCATCGCCCAGAAGATGCCGTGTGCGAGCGCGCCCGCGATGCGCGCCAGCATCAGCGCCGGGAACACGGGCGCGACCGCGGAGACGCCGCTCGACGCCGCGAGCAGCAGCATCAGGCCGATCAGCAGCGGCTTGGCGGGAAAGTGGTTCGGCAGCACGGCCGACAGTAGCGCGCTGCCCGCGCCGATCCACGCGTAGGCCGACACGATGAGGCCGACGGTTGCCGGACGCTCGTGCAGATCGCCGGCGATCGACGACAGGAGGCCGATGGGTGCGAATTCCGTGACGACGATGGTGAAGGTGGCGACGGCGAGGACGACGATCGCCAGCCAGCGGTGAAGCGGCGATACCGCATCGGATTGCGGCGCCGTAGTGCAGGTGGACATGAAGGTGGACTCCGTGGGGTTGGGGCGGTCGTTCGGAAGAAACGCGATCAGTGGTTCAGGATGAATTGCAGGATTCGGGCCGTGACGGCTTCGGGAGCGTCCTCGAGGCAGTAGTGCCCGACGCCCGCAAGGCGCTCGACCGGCGCGGACGGAAACAGCGCGCTGAACAGCGGCAGGAAGTGATCGGCGCCGAGCGTGCGGTCGGCATCGCCCCAGATCGCGAGCGCGGGCTTGTCGCGTATCGCACGTATTGCCGCCGCGTCGGGCACTTCGAACCGATGTGCGCTCGTCGCAAATCCTTTCGCCCAGCCGATCGCGCCGACACAGTCGGCGGGGCTCGCGAACGGCGCGGCGTAGGCGGCGAGCCAGTCGTCGGTGATGATCGCGTGGTTCTCGAAACCGTTGAGCTTCAGTGTGCTCAGCATGTTGAAGCCGAGTTGTCCGAGGACGGGCTCCAGGCTGCCGTCCGCCGCTGCGCGGGTGATCCACTGGAACCACGGCGCATCGCGGCCGTTCGCGATCAAACGATCGAAAAGATCAGCCTGGCCGAACGGCGTCGGCCCGTTCGTCGATACGATGCGCCGGATACGGTCCGGGTGGCGGGCCGCGAGCCCCATCCCGACGGGGCCGCCGAAATCGTGCATCACGAGCGTCACGCGATCGAGGTCGAGCGCGAGCACGAACCGCTCCAGATTGTCGATGTGATCCTGCAGCCAGTAGCTGCGATCCTGCGGCGCTGCGCTTTTTCCGAAGCCCATGTGATCGGGAACGACGACCCGATGCGTGCGGCTCAGCCGCGCAATCAGGTGGCGGAACAGGTAGCCCCAGGTGGGCTCGCCATGCAGGCACAGGACGGTCTCGCCGTCGCGCGGACCTTCGTCCACGTAATGCATCCGGAAGCCGGACGCATCGTCGAAATGCGGGGTGAACGGAAATGTGCCACCGAACGTGGCGTCGAACCGGATCATCGGGCGCTCCTTTCGAGAGTTGAGCTTTCTGGTTTCAAATTGAAACCATGCGGGAGCTTAGGATGTCCGGTTTCAATTTGCAACCATTTTGACGGTGTGGCGGAATCGGACAGACTGAATGGCGGCAGGAGAGGAGGCGGACCGGTCGATCCCCCGCGATTGATTTTTGGCTCGTCAGGTTTTATATTGCAACCGACAAAACACGAGGAATGGCGGCCGTTCTGGCCGCCGATGAAGCTGCGCGAACGGCAGCACAGGACGTATCGATGAACAGGCGAACCACCCACCAGGATTCACCCTGCGGCGTTGCCCGCCCGCTGGACGCGATCGGCGACTGGTGGTCGCTGCTGATCGTCCGCGACGCATTCGACGGCCTGCGCCGGTTCGGCGAATTCCAGAAGAGTCTCGGCCTGGCGAAGAACATCCTGGCGGCCCGTCTGCGCAACCTGGTCGCTCACGGGATCATGGATGCGGTGCCGGCAGCCGACGGCGGCGCGCACCGCGAATACGTGCTGACCGAGAAGGGGCGCGGGCTGTTTCCGCTGCTCGTCGCGCTGCGGCAGTGGGGCGAGGATTTCTTCTTCGACCCGGACGAGGCGCACGTGCTGCTGGTCGACAGGAAGACCGGGCTTCCCGTCAGGAAGCTGGAGCTGCGCTCGCAGGACGGGCGCGTGCTTGGGCCCGAGGACACGGTCGTGTTGCTGCCGCCTGGCGTCAACGCGTCCGGGCAGGAATGACGGGGCGACAATGAGGGCTGCATTGCAGCAAGCGCCGGCCGTTCGTAGTTGACATCTTCCTTTCATCATTCTCGCGCGCCCGCCTGCGATAATGGCCCGATTTCGTTGCGTCATCGAAGGAGGCCCCATGGGCGACAACGACACCCGCATCGATGCGGAAGCAATGGAGGCGCGCCAGCGCCGGCTCGAGGAGGATCTCGTCGACGCGTATGACGAGGAACTCGAGATGGAGCTCGACGATCGCCGTTTCGACGATGACGACCTGCTGTTCTCGTCCGAGCGTCGCGAGGCGCGCAAGCGCTATTTCCGCGAGCTGTTCCGCCTGCAGGGCGAACTCGTCAAGCTGCAGGACTGGGTCGTCAGCACCGGGCACCGGCTCGTCGTGATCTTCGAAGGCCGCGATGCGGCGGGCAAGGGCGGCGCGATCAAGCGCATCACGCAGCGCCTGAATCCGCGCGTATGCCGCGTGGCCGCGCTGCCCGCACCCAGCAACCGCGAGCGCACGCAGTGGTATTTCCAGCGCTATGTCGCGCACCTGCCGGCGGGCGGCGAGATCGTGCTGTTCGACCGGAGCTGGTACAACCGTGCGGGTGTCGAGCGCGTGATGAACTTCTGTACCGACGACGAATACGAGGAGTTCTACCGGTCGGTGCCGGAATTCGAGAAGATGCTCGTGCGCAGCGGCATCCAGATCGTGAAGTACTGGTTTTCGATCACCGATCCCGAGCAGGAGCGGCGCTTCCAGCATCGCATCGAGGATCCGCTGAAGCAGTGGAAGCTGAGCCCGATGGATCTGGAAAGCCGACGCCGCTGGGAGGCGTATACCGTCGCGAAGGAGGAGATGCTGCAGCGCACGCATATTCCCGAGGCGCCGTGGTGGGTCGTGCAGGCGGTCGACAAGAAGCGCGCGCGCCTGAACTGCATCCACCATCTGCTGAGCCAGGTGCCGTATCACGAGGTGCCGCGCGCATCGATCGATTTGCCGCAGCGCGAGCATCACGAGGACTACATCCGCCGGCCCGTGCCGGAAAACATGATCGTGCCGGAACTGTATTGAACGCGGTGCCGGCCGCGCCATACCGGGCGGCGGGCCGTCATTCCCGGATCAGGAACGCGGCGCGGTCGCGCCCGACGATCCATGTCGGCGCGCGACCGCGTCCGCTCCACGTCGCGCCGGTGGCCGGATCGCGGTATTTCGGGCCGACCGTGAACAGTTTCGCGCGGTCGCTGTAGCCTTGCCCGAACACTTCCCGCGCGGTCAGCGCATAGGCCGTGACGATCTGTCGCACCTGCTCCAGCGCGGTATTGCGTTCCGCGCGGCGGGCGATCCTGATTTTCCTGTCGAGTTCTGCAAGCTGGGCTTGCAGTTTCTGAACACGCTGCATGCGTCGGTTGTCCCATAGTTGATATCGACTTATCGATGACGCGTCATGCGGGATTCCGCATGTCGGCACACCCGGCCGAGGCGCGCCAAGCGGACGCGGCGCGCGCTGTATGCGCGGCGCCGGCCCGGTCTGCCGGCAGACCGTTTACACGACGGCTATCGGGAAGACCGCATGAGAGTAGATTTCAGCGGACGTTTTTGCTATCGGACTGATCCGAATTTTCGGGGGAATCGACGGATAACTTGCGGTTATTCGGGGTGGGGCCGCCGTGACGTCACAGATCCGGAAAGCCCGATCGCCCCAGCGTGAGGTCGAACAGCACGGTGCGCGCGTCGCTCTCGGCGGTGACGGGCAGCTTGATCACGAGCCGCACGGTCATCCCGTACGCGCTGTCGGCCAGCTCGTAGCCGGCCTGCTCGATCCAGCGGCGCACGCGCGCTTCGTCCGGATAGCCGATCTCGATCGCGAGGCGCGTCAGGCGGATCCGTTCGACGCGTTGCGCATCGAGCAGCGTCGACGCGATCGCGTCCGTGTACGCGCGCACGAGGCCGCCCGCGCCGAGCTTGACGCCACCGTAGTAGCGCACGACCGCGCCCAGCACGCCGTCGAGGTCGTGGTGGCGCAGCACCTCGAGGATCGGCCGGCCCGCGGTGCCGGACGGCTCGCCGTCGTCCGACATCCCCGACTGGCCGCCGGCGAGCAGCGCCCAGCAGACGTGCGTCGCCGTCGGGTGTTCGTCGCGCAGGCGTTGCAGCGCCTGCATCGCGGCGTCGCGGTCCTCGACCGGGATCGCATGCGCGATGAAGCGGCTCTTGCGGATTTCGAGTTCCCGGGTGTAGGTGGTGGCGAGCGAGTAAGTCATGTTCCGGGAGACGTTAAACGTATGAAAAACAAAGGTCTACGGGTCTGATTGCGTGGGTCGATGTGGATCGACATCGATGCGTTCGGGTATCGATCGCCTGCATCGTGCGTGCTTCGTGCCTGCTTGGCGCGAGCAGGATGAAAAGAACAATTTTACAGCGACGCGGCATCGAAGCATTTCGATGCTGTCGGGACGCGAGACACGCGGTCGATCTGTCGGGATGCGATGGCGCCGGCCGGGCGTGTCGGCCACCGGGCCTTGCGTAACGCAACCGGTCTCCACCGGGATGACCGTGGCGCCGAAATCTGAAAGAATCGTCGTCGTCGCCGATCCAGCAACGTAGCAAGAGGAAAGATGCACACAGGAAACGTCAACGTTCCGGAAATATCTGCGGCGATGCGCGCGAAGCTCGGCGAGCTGGCGCTGGACCCGTCGGAAGTGATCGAGCGGACCTATGCGGCGCTGACCCGCATCGAGGGCTACGAAGACCTCTCGTCTGCCGTCAGGAAAGACATCATGGATTCCATCTCGCTGTCGGAGCGGATGTGGTTCGAATCCCTGTTTGCCGGAACGTTTCCGTCGTCCGATGATCTCGATGTATTTCAGGAGTTCGGCCGCAGACGGGTTCATCAGGGCATTCCGCTGCCGTCGCTGCTTCGAGCGTTTCGCGTCGGGCTGAGAGAGGTGTGGCGCAAGTGCGCCGAGCTCGGCAACGAAGACGACGCGTTGCGCGACGAGCTGCTTTTCGTGATTTCGCCTTACCTGATGGACTATTTCGACGATATGGCGCAGCTGATTTCGCGCGCCTATCTCGACGAGCAGCATCAGCAGGCGCGCTGGCGAGAGTCGTTGCGATATCAGCTGCACGAAATCATCTTCAGCCATGCCGGCGATGACGACGCATTCCGCAAGATCACCAACGCATTGGGCCTCGACCACTCGGTTCGCCGGATCGCGATCGCAATCGAGTCGGAGCGCCTCGATCGCAGCGCACCGCATTCCGAAGAGGAGGCCGATCGCGTCATGCTCGCTGTCGCGCGGCATCTGAAGACGGCAAGAGACAGTCTGATCGACGTCTGGCATCGCGACCGGCTGGTCGTCTGGGCGCCATGCATTCACGATGAATCGGCAAGCGCGAGCGACAGGCGCGTCGCCGAAAGCATGTTCGCCTTGCTCGACGGACTTCCTTCGGTCGCTTCGGTCGCGTTGGTCGGTATCGGTCTGGCAAGTGCGGGGGCGAAAGGCTGGGCTGCGTCCGCGGAGGAAGCGCTACGCGCGCTGGATTTCGGGCGCAGCCTGAATGCCGGGCAACGGATGCATCGCTATTCGGACATCGTGCTGGAGGAGTGCATACGCAGCAACGACAGCGCGCGGAACTACCTGCTTTCGCTGATCGAGGAAGTGTCGAGCGAGCCGGAGATCGTGCTGACGCTCGAGACCTTCTTTGCAAACATGCAGCGACGGAAGGTCACGGCAGCCGCGCTGGGCATCCATCCGAACACGCTCGATCACCGGCTCGATCGCGTGGAAAATATCACGGGAGCGAAGCTCGACGACGCAGCGTGGATCGCCAGGTTCGAAATCGCGCTCAAGCTTCGACGGATGCACGCGTAGCGAGCCCCGGCCCGCGCGTTGGCGTCGTGCAAGGCCGGGAAAACTTCAGGGGTGCCGGGCGTTCGTTCGTTAGCTCCGGGAATCGGATTCCTTGGCGTCGCCGCGATCGATCGGGGTAACGCCCAGCCCGCTCTGGACGGCCTCGAATCGGGAGCCGACCTTGAGCTTCTCGAAGATGTTCTTCAAATGCCACTTGATGGTTTCTGGCGCAACACGCAATGCGCGTCCGATTTCCTTGTTGGACAGGCCATGGGCGATATGGTTGAGGATCTCGATCTCGCGGGAGCTGAGCAGGTTTCGCGCAGCTCGCGAATCGCCGTCGGCCGCCGGCGCCGGATGCTGGTCGAACGCGGCGAGCAGTCGGTCGAGGAAGATCTGTTGAACACCGCCACGGTCGGGCGTTTCGAGGGCCCATTTCGTCAGCAGGCGCAGCGATGGTTCGCCTTCGTCGACGAAACTGGCGATCATCCCGTTCGACTGTGCGTAGCACAGTGCGTGCTCGAGTGCGTCGAACGCGCGGTCATGCGCGCCGTCATGCGCGTTGTCGTGTGCGCCGTCGTGCGCGTTCTCCTGCTGCAGCGCCAATGCGTGCAACAGCGATATCCGCGCCGCGAGATAATTCATTCCGGCCCGCACGAGCGTGTTCTTCAATTCGTCGAGCCGTTCGGCGGCGCGCGCCGGCTTGCCTGTCGCGATGTCGATCCGGGCGTGGACCTCGCACCAGCTTGCCCACGTCTCGATGAAGCTGCCCTTCGGCATCGGCATCTGCTCGGGCATCAGTGCGTCCAATGCGTCGGCGGCTTCCGTGGCGCGATCGATCCAGCCATGCTGCAGACATAAGCGCACGATGTCGGCGGCGCACGATGCATGCATGCGCAACCAGTGTCGGGAGGTGGCGATTTCGGTCGCCTGTTTCAGGCAGAGCAACGCCGACGCAATATCGTTGTTCCTCGCATGGAGCCGGGCCGCGGTACGGCAATAGTTCGTCAGGGAACCGAGCGGACAGGCTTCCGCGGTGATTGCAGAGCGGTCGTCGATCAATTGCCGGGCACGCGGCAAATCGTTCTGCTCGTAACAGAGCGCTGCCAGGTAGCCGGCCGGAATCGCCGCCGCAGCGGAGTTGCGCAGCACGTTCGCTTCCGCGTGTGCGATAGCCGATTCGAACAGCGCCGCCGCTTCCTGCAGGCGACCATTCGTCAGCAAGTTCAGTCCGAACATGCATTCGCGGTAGACGCTCGCGTAGATGAACTCGTGATAGCCGGTCGGGACGGTCGTCGTTTCGCGTCTGATCTGCTCGACCTCGTCGAAGCGGCTGTCGTATATCAGGCCGAACATCTGCGCCGATTCCGCGAGCCGTCTGACCCACGCCGACACAGGTAGCGATGACGACGCGACTTCCCGCCCGAGCTCGAGCGATCGGTAGCTATCGTCGCCAAAGCCGGAAATGGCCGCGTCGACGGCGATCATCTCGACCGGCAGCGTTGCGTCCTGTTCGTCTTCGATCCGGGCGTTATCGGAGTTATCGGCGCTACCGGCCTGGCGGCGCGCGAAGTCGGAGATCGCCGGCCGCAGCACGTCTTCGGCCTCCGGCATGCGCATCAGAAAGGTAAGCGCCCATGCCTTGGCAAGCCGCAAGCGTAGTCTCGACTCCACCAGCTGAGGCGGCAGCCTGGCGATCAGGCTCAACAACGCGCTCACGTCGCAGCGATCCATCAACGCGATCGCGCAGTTTTCGACCCAGGTCGCGGCCTGCAGCGTCGCGCCGGCGGCGAGTGCATGGCGCACGGCGTCCGGCCACTGCCGCTCGTTCGCAAACCACTGACTGGCCCGGTGGTGAAGCCTCGGTATTTCGTCGGCGAGTTGCCGGGCAGCACGCCGCCTGAGCGCGTCGGACAGCAGTGCGTGATACCGGAACCATTGCCGCTCGTCGTCGAGCGAACGGATGAACAGGTTGTGACGCTCCAGCCAGTCGAGCTTCTCCCAGCTGCGCGCACCGGCGCCCATGATCGCGTCGCACAGGCCGGGATTCAGGCGATCGAGAATCGACGTCCGAAGCAGAAACTGATAGACGGCGGGCGGAAGGCGCGTCAGAACGGCATCGTCGAGATACGCGTCGATGCCGAAGCGGTTGCCGGCGAGATCGCGCGCCACTTTGCCCGCGTCCGCGGCTTCCTTCAGCGACAGGGACGCGAGTTGCAAGCCTGCGATCCATCCTTCGGTCGCGTCGTTGAGCATCTCGACGGTGGTGCGATCGAGCGCCGCGGTGCCCGTGCGCGAGAAGAACGCTTGCGCGTCATCCGCGGAAAAGCGCAGGTCGGATTCGTCGATCCGCAGAAGCTGGCCCTGCGTACGGAACTGTGCAAGCGCCAGCCTGGGCTCGCCACGCGCGCCGAGCAGCACGTGGAAATTCGCGGGGGCATAGCGCAGCAGCCGTAACACCGCTGCGCGTACCGGGGGGGACGTGAGGCGGTCGAAGTCGTCCAGGATCAGAAAGACCTGCCTGCCGCACGCGGCAATTTCGTTGAGCAGCACCGAGATGACGGTGCTGCCCGGGGTCACCGGATCATTGCGCAACAGCTTTTCGGCTTGCTGCCCGATGCCGCCCGTGCCGCGGCTCAACGATGCGACGAGATAAGCGCCGAGCTGGTCGGGATCGTCGTCGTCATCGTCCAGGCTGAGCCACGCGACGAGCTGATGCCGGGTGCGAAGCACTTCGCACCATTCCGACAGCGTCGTTGTCTTCCCGAACCCCGCCGGCGCGATGATCAGGGTGACCGTATGCTCGGCCGCACCGGCCAATCTCTTCAACAGCGTCCGTCGCGTCACCCGGAACCGGGGCGGGCGCGGCGGCGTCATTTTCGTTTGTATTAACGAGAGATTCCAAGGATGTTCATCAGAATCGGTCGGTAAGTTCATTGCGATCAGTCCGGAATTCACCACGCCATGATAATCGCAGTCGTGGTGAGGGTGATGAGGGTTTTCCCACGGTAGGGGGGGAGGGCTCGCATGCCCCCCCGACGCCCGCGTCGACCCTCCCCTTTGAGCGAGCCCACATTTCTCCCGCCTCCTCGTAGCCTTGCATCAGGTTCACGTCGGTTCGGCACGACGACGCGGTCTTCGCTTCGTTTCGTTTCGCTTCGTTTCGCGTCGCGCAAGACGTGTCTCGCCGAATCGAGCCTCCGTCACCAGCCAGTCACCCGTCCATCGAGGAGTCTATTGTGCGTTCCGCATCGCTCACCGGTCAGCCGTCATCGGCCAGTGCGTACCCGCTGCTGATCAAGCAGCTGTTACTTACGCCGCTTGCGGTCAACCCGGAGCAGGAGATCGTTTACCGAGGGCAGGTGCGTTACGACTATTGGACGCTGCGTCATCGCATCGGACAACTGGCCAGCGGCTTGCAGGCGTCGGGCGTGAAGCCGGGCGACACGGTCGCCGTGATGGACTGGGACAGTCACCGCTATCTGGAATGCTATTTCGGCATCCCGATGATGGGCGCCACGCTGATGACGGTCAACGTCAGGCTTTCGCCCGAGCAGATCGCGTACACGCTGAACCACTCGGGCGCATCCGTGCTGCTGGTCAACGCGGAATTCCTCCCCGTGCTCGATACGATCCGGGGCGGATTGCACCACATCGAACGGTTCGTGCTGATCGACGACAGCGGCGCGACCCCCGTGCCCGAATGCTTCGACAACGAGTACGAGCGGCTGCTGGCGGAAGCTTCGCCGGATTTCAACTTCGCCGATTTCGACGAGAACACACGGGCCACGACGTTCTACACGACCGGCACGACGGGCACACCCAAAGGCGTCTATTTTACGCATCGCCAGATCGTGCTCCATACGCTGGCAACGACGGCCGCGCTCGCGAGTTCGCCGAAGCAAGGCCGCATCGATCGAGACGATGTGTACATGCCGATCACGCCGATGTTCCACGTCCATGCGTGGGGGCTGCCGTACGTCGCCACCGTGCTCGGGATCAAGCAGGTTTACCCCGGACGCTACATGCCGGAGATGCTGCTGGATCTGGTCCGCCGCGAGAAGGTCAGCTTTTCGCACTGCGTGCCGACCATCATGCAGATGCTGCTGACCCATCCCGCGGCAAAGGACATCGACCTCAGTCGCTGGAAAGTGATCGTCGGCGGCTCGGCGCTGCCCAAGGGCCTGGCTCAGCTCGCGCTGGACCGGGGCATCGACATCTTTGCCGGCTACGGCATGTCCGAGACCTGTCCGGTGCTGACGATCGCGCAGGTCAAGACATCGATGCTCGACGATGCATCGCAGGCACTGGATGCCCGGACGAAGACCGGCTTGCCGATCCCGCTGGTCGATCTGCGCGTCGTCGATAGCGGGATGCACGACGTTGCGCATGACGGCAAGACGCCCGGTGAAATCGTCGTGCGGGCGCCGTGGCTGACGCAGGGCTATCTCGACAACCCGGAAGCGTCGGACGCGCTCTGGGCCGGCGGGTATCTCCATACGAGCGATATCGGGATCATCGACAGCGACGGGTATCTGCAGGTCACGGATCGTATCAAGGACGTGATCAAGAGCGGTGGCGAATGGGTGTCGTCGATCGAGCTCGAGAGCCTGATCTCGCGTCACCCGGCGGTCGCGGAGGTCGCCGTCATCGGCATCCGGGACGAGAAATGGGGGGAGCGCCCGCTGGCGCTCGTCGTGCCGAAGGCCGACGCGGTTGTGGACGAACGCGCGATCCACGCACACCTGGCCGGGTTCGTCGAACGCGGACTGCTGTCGAAACATGCGATACCCGAATCGATCGTGTTCGTCGAGTCACTAGATAAAACCAGCGTCGGCAAGATCAACAAGCGAGCACTGCGCAGCCGGTACGCGACCGCGTGATCGGCGCGTATCAGGCGGCCCCGCTCGACTGACGTAGCGACTCAGGAACAGGGCGCCGCCATTTTTGAAAATAACGATCGAGACTTGGAGGATATGAATGAAATCACCACTGCGTCAGGGAGCACTCGGCATTTTTGTCGCGGCATCGCTGGGTACGACGTCGGGACTGGCGCACGCGCAGAGCAGCGTCACGTTGTATGGCGTACTGGATGCGGCGTTGCTCTACACGAGCAAATCGCTGAATACGGCGACGGGGGCGAATGACGGCCACAAGTTTGCGATGGTCGACGGTGCCGCGTCGGCGTCGCGCTTCGGCATGAGAGGCGTCGAAGATCTGGGTGGCGGGCTGAAGGCCACGTTTGTGCTCGAGAGCGGCATCGATATCCCGAGCGGCAAGTTTGGCAATTCGAACGGCAACATGTTCGGCCGTCAGGCATGGATCGGCCTGAGCGGCGATTTCGGGACGATCAAGGCCGGCCTGCAATACTCGCCGTTCGTGCTGTCGCTGATCGCGTCCGACCCGCGCGACATTGCGTATTTTGGCAGCGGTGCGGTCATCTACGTTGACAACCTGCTGGTGACGGGGCTGTTCAATCAGAACGCCGTTTCCTATACGAGCCCGGTGATCGCGGGCTTCCAGGGCAGTGCGATGTTCGGATTCGGCGGCAAGGCGGGGGATTTCCAGTCGGGGCGCCAATATTCGGCCAGCCTGAAATACCAGGCAGGCGGACTCCTCGTCACGGCGGCACTCTACAACGGTAACGCGGGCGGCACGGCAGCGACGCCGATTCCCAGCACCGTGCCGGTGACCGGACGTACGATCGGCGCTGCTTACAATTTCGGAAGTCTGACCGTCAAGGGCTCTTACGCGCTCTACAAGGTGAGCGGCGCGTTCGACAACCGGGTGTACGGAGCCGGCGCAAGTTACACCTTCACACCCGCAGTCGAAGCCGACGCGGGAGCGTGGGTGACGAGTGACGGCAACAAGACCGCCAATCATTCGGTCCTGACTGCAGTCGGGTTGCGGTATTTCATGTCGAAGGCGACGACCCTTTATGGACAGGTCGGGCTGGTACATAACCACGGGCTGATGGACACCGGACTCGCGGTCAACGGCGCGCTGTACGAGGGACCCGGTACGACGGTGGGCGCGGTGGTCGGCATTCGTCATACGTTCTAGGCCGCGGCGTCGGGATTGTGAATACTCACAATCCCGGTGTTTGATAGTCACAATATCCGCGCGCTTCCTCTGCACTTACTATCGAAAACCGGGTCGCGCGATGCGCGGTCCCGGTCCGATGTGTACTTCCAGCCCGGAGACAGCACAGGCGCCTGGCGTTCGCGGCAGCCCGTCCGAGCTTTCTCTCGTCGTGTTCATTCAATCATTGAATCAACCTGTCGGCATCCCGTCATGCCGCTCTTGTCCGTTGCCGTGAGTATTTTGCCGATGCGCTCGTCTACCGCCCTGACTCTCGTTTCGATTGCGGCAAGCCTGTTGCTCGAAGGATGTGTGCCCGCGCCGTCCGTCGCCGTATTCGGTGCGGCATTTCCGGACTGGCTGTTCTGCATCGTGGGTGGCGTCGTGGGTACCGTGATCGTACACGTCGCACTGGGCAAGCGGGGCAAGCGCGGCTTGCTCGCGCCGCTGGCCGTCAGCTACCCGGCGCTTTCCGCGTTGCTCGCGATGGCCTTCTGGCTGCTTTTCTTTCCTCACTGATCACGCGTACCGCATATGTCCGACGCTTCCGGCGCCTCGCGCAAAAAGTCCTTTCCTGCGTTGCTCATCGTCGTTGCCGCACTGGTGCTGCTCGGCGTTGTCGTGTGGCGCCTCGATCATGCACCGACGACCGACGACGCTTATGTCTACGCCGACACGATCAACGTCGTGCCGGAAGTGAACGGCCGGATCGTCGAGATGCCGGTGCGCGACAACCAGCCGGTCAGGCGCGGGGACTTGCTGTTCCGGATCGATCCGCGGCCGTACCAGGATGCGCTGAATCAGGCTCGCGCACGGCTCGTGACCCTCGACAAGCAGATCGCGCTGACGCAGCGTTCGGTCAACGCGCAGCAATACAACGCCGATTCCGTCAAGGCAGCGGTCGAGCGGTCGCGCGCCCAGGCAAGTCAGGCGGCCGATACGCTGCGTCGCATGGAGCCGCTTCTGCCGCAAGGCTACACGTCGGCGGAAGACGTCGATCGGGCCCGAACCGCGCAGCGGGCGGCCCAGGCGGAGCTGAACGCGGCGATGTTGCAGGCACAGCAGGCCTCCGCGGCGGTGAGCGGCGTGGATGCGCTGGTGGCGCAACGCGCCGAAGTCGACGCGCAGATCGCGATCGCGGAATTGAACCTGGAGTTCACCGAGGTGCGTGCGCCATTTGACGGGCGGGTTGCCGCATTGCGCACGACGGTCGGTCAGTTCGCTTCGGCGCTCAAGCCGGTCTTTACGTTGATCGATACGCGCCATTGGTATGTGATTGCTAATTTCCGCGAGACCGACCTGAAGGGCGTGCGTGCAGGGATGCCGGCCACGGTCTACCTGATGAGCGACACGGGCAGGCATTTCACCGGCACGATCGATTCGATCAGCTATGGCGTGCTGCCCGATGATGGCGGCGTGGTGCTCGAAGGCTTGCCGCGCGTCGCACGCAGCATCAACTGGGTGCATGTGTCGCAGCGCTTCCCGGTGAAGATCGCGGTGCAGAGCCCCGATCCGGAAACATTCCGGATCGGCACCTCGGCGGTGGCCACGCTGCACCGCGACGCGTCCGCGCGCGATGCGTCCCGCTGATGCGTCCCGCTGATGCGTCCCGCTGCTACGTCCCGTTAACCAACACATGAACGCGGAGCCCCTCCTGTCGAACCGTCTTCAACGCCTTGCAACCTTCGTCGGTGGCGAGATCCGGCCGTACCCGGGGCGCATGAACGTGACCCTGCGCTGCGTGCTCGCGAGCGCTATCGTCATCGTCACGTCGATGGCGCTGCAAGTGCCGCTGCTGGCGGTGTCGTTGATCGTCGTGTTCTACGTTACGCAGGCGAACGTCGTGGTGACGCGGCTGATCGGTACGCTGTTCGTGATCGGGTCGACCGTAGCGGTCGGCAGCGCGATCCTCGTGTTCAAGTTCACCTACGATTATCCGCTGCTCAGGATCCTGCTGGCCGCAGCGCTGTTCTTTGTCAGCGTCTACATGATGCGGGTGGCCAGGATCGGCGTCGTCTTCTTCATCATCGGTCTCGTCGTCATCTACGCGCAGACCTTTGTCGACCGGACCGATCAGGCTGAACTGCTGGTGCGCGCGGTGTTGTGGCTGTGGGTCGCGGTCAACTATGCGATCGCGCTGACGCTCGTGATCAATACGCTGTTCCTGCCCGCCGAGCCGGTGCGCCAGCTCCACGCTGCGATGTGCGGGCAACTGGATGCAATCGATGCAAGCCTGGCCGCACTTGAGCGTGGCACGGCGGCGACGACAGGCGGGCCCGGGCCCGACGCACGCCAGATTCAGGCCGGCGCGCTGACGCTCCAGAAACTGCTCCGCTTCGCAACGATGCGAGATGCAGGGTATCGCGCAAACCGCGCGTTGCACCTGGCACGCGTGGCGACGGTTTCGCGTCTGTACGCCGCGACCGGCCATCTGCCGGCCTCCACCGCGGGATGGACGGCCGACGCGATCCCCGTGCTGCGTGACGCATGCCGGGCTCTCGGCGGTGCGATCAGGACGGGCGCTCGATTTGTCGCGCCGAGGTCGCTGGTCGATCTGACGGCTGACGGGTTGCCCGGCGCGCTGGCGGAAATGCGCGACGCGTTGCTTGCGTTCGCGGATCGATCGGCTGCGCCGCCTGCCGTGCAATCTCCGGCCGAGAAGGAGCGCCTGCTGGTGCCCGATGCCGTCACCAATCCGGTCTATGCGCAGTTCGCGTTGAAGACGCTGATGGCAGCGCTGTTCAGCTACGTCTTCTATATCGCGACCGATTGGCCGGGCATTCACACGATGATGCTGAGCTGTTTGATCGTCGCGCAGCCGAGCCTGGGTGCGACCACTCAGCGCGCGGTGCTGCGGATCGGCGGCGCGGCAGTCGGCAGTGTGCTGGCGCTCGCGATGGTCGTGTGGGTCGTGCCGCATCTCGACGGGATCGTCGGGCTGTTGATGATGGCATTGCCCGTGATCGCGCTGGGCGCGTGGGTGTCCGCGGGCTCGGAGCGCATCAGCTATGCGGGCATCCAGATCATGTTTACATTCGCGCTGGCGTTGCTGGAGCAATTCGGTCCGACCACCAATCTCACCGAGATCCGTGACCGGATGCTTGGAATCTTGCTTGGCGTGGTCGTATCGACGGTCATTCACGCATGCCTGTGGCCCGAGGCCGAGGGCGAAGCATTGCGCCAGCGCGCGGCGAAGCTGCTGCGCCGGATCGGCGAGCATCTTCGAACGGACGCGACGGGGCCGGTGCCTGTCGGTCTCTGGGCCGAGTTGGGCGACCACGAGGCGATGTCGGCGCGCGTCGCGCTCGAGCCGGGTTGGCAGATGGCAGACGGCGAACACGAAGGCCTGACCTTGCGCATGCAGACCCTGCTTGCGCGGATCCGGGAAATCCTGCTGGCAACCGATGCCTTCGGCGCCGAGCGGCGGTCATTGAAATTGCCGGATCGGACCGCGACTGCGGCAACCGCGTTTCAGGCCGAGCTGGCCACGTTGCTCGACGGCTATGCACACGCGTTGGCCGAGCATCCGCTGGCGATCGAGGTGCCGCCGCGTGCCACGGTCGACGCATTGTCGGAATGCTGCGCGGCGGATCTGGCAACGCAGCCGGCCGACGCGCTGCGGGCCGCGTACGATCGATTGCTGACCCGAGCCGGAAACCTCGCAAATCAGATATCAGGTCTGCCGGCATGGGCGCCGGAGCCTGCCGTCTCAGCATTTACTTCGCGAGCTTCGCAAGCATGACCGATTCGTTGATTCGATTTTCCTGTACGTCGTTGCGCCGTATCGCCGTCGCAGCACTGCTGTGCGGCATGTCCGCGTGCGCGCTGATTCGTCACGACGTGAAGCCGGCGGCGACACGCGATGCCGAACGCATCCGCATCGCCGACGACATTCATCTTGCGAACGACGGCTGGCCGTCGGCGCGCTGGTGGACGCGCTACGATGATCCGCAACTCGCGGCGCTGGTCGAGCGGGCACTCGCCGATTCGCCGACGATGGCGATCGCGCGGACACGCGTATCCCAGGCAAAGTCCGACGTGGACCTCGTGAAAGCCGGCACCAACCTGCAAGTGACCGCGCTCGCGTCGGTGGACCGGGAGCGGGTGTCGGGCAACGGCTTTCTGGGCGCCTATTCCGGCAATCAGCCGCCATTGGGGGCGACGGGGCCGTGGTACACGGAAGGCATCGTGGGCCTCGGCGCGAGTCTCGACATCGATATCTGGGGCAAGCAGCGTGCGCAGGTGGCTGCGGCGCTGGGCGTGCAGAATGCCCGGCTGGTCGAGACGTCCGCCGTGGAGCTGGAAGTCGCGGCCGACGTCGCGCAGCTTTACTACGGCATCCAGACAAGCTATCGCCTCATCGATCTGCTGGAGCAGTTGCATGACATCGCAACGTTTTCGATGAATGCGCACGCCGCGCGTGCGGCCCGGGGGCTCGAGCCGCAGACGCAGACGGAGCTTGCGCGCGCACAGAAACTGGCGACCGAGCGGCAGATCGTGGCCGCGCGAGGCCGCATCACGCAACTGCGCGAATCGCTGCGGGCGCTGATCGGAGCGGGGGCGGCAGATCTCGGCGAGATCAGGCCCGTGCCGTTGCCGACTCCACCATCTTCATTGCCGACCACGCTGTCGTACGAATTGCTGGCGAGACGCCCGGATCTGCAGGCGATGCGGTGGTACGTCGAAGCGTCGTTCGACAAGATCGATGCGGCAAAGGCCGCGTTCTATCCGAGTTTCGACATCAAGGCCTTCTTCGGCGTCAACGCGCTGCATCTGGGCGACCTGTTCACGCATGCGAGCCAGCAGATCAATCTGGTTCCGGGCCTGTACCTGCCGATTTTCGACGGGGGCCGGCTCAACGCGAATCTCGGGGGAGCCCGTACCGCGAGCAACCTGCTGATCCTGCAGTACAACCAGTCGGTGCTGAACGCCGTGCGCGACGTCGCGATGACGGGCAGTCGACTGCAGGACCTCGATGCCGAGGCGAAACTGCAAACGGAGAAGATCCGTGCAGTGACGTTTACCCAGGACAGCGCCGATGCCCATTACCGGCGCGGGCTCGCGAGCCGGCTGAGCGCAGTGGAGGCGAAGCAGGCCGTGATCCTCGAGCAGGTTGCGCTGCTCGACATCGACGGTAAGCGGATCGGTCAGGACATCGCGTTGACCAAGGCGCTTGGTGGTGGATATCGGGCGGACGCCCCGGTTGTCCTGAACCCACGGTAGTACAGAACATGTCAGACGTGCTTTTGCAAACAGGTTCCGGGAGTGTGCCGCGCGAGGCAGACGGCTTTCGGATGATGCTGGGCGTTCAGCTCTCGATCAATCGCGTGCTGAACCAGAGAATGTTGACGACGCTCGAGATTCCGCTGTCGCAGGGAAGTGCGCTCGTGCACCTTGCGCGCGGCGGGACGATGTCATGTCAGGAGCTGGCGAGATTGCTCGGCTGCGGTACCAGCCGTCTGTCGCGTCTCGCGTGCGAGCTCGAACGTCGCGCGTTGGTCGTGCGGCGGCGCAGCAGTCAGGATCGCAGAACGCTGGACCTGTCGCTGACGCCCGCGGGGCTGGCGCTCGCGGAGCGAGTCCCTTCCGTACTGGCCGAATCGGAGCGGGTCATTCTGAGTCGACTGTCCGAGGAGGAACGGGGGTTTCTCAAACGGTTTCTCCATCGGTTGCTCGGCGCGCTCAGCGTGTAATCGTCATCGACGAACAACCTGCTTCCCGCAACCCTTCGATCGAATATCGCCCCGTGTCAGAACCCGTCCTGATTGCGTGCCACGTTTGCGACACGTTGTTGCGCAAACCGGCACTCGTCGGCAAGGAGACCGCGCATTGCCCGCGCTGCAACGAGCTGCTTTGCCGCAGCAGCGCTTCGCAGCTCGAGCGGATCTGCGCACTCACGCTCGCCGCGATGATCACGTTCGTGATCGCGCAGTGCTTCCCGATCCTCGAGATGGACGTGAACGGCATGCGCGTACAGACGACGCTGATCGGCGCGCTCTCGGCGCTGTGGGACCAGGACATGCGGATCGTCGCCGCGATGGTGTTCTGTTCGACGCTGCTGTTCCCGCTCGCCGAGATGGCCGCGCTGCTGTACGTGACGCTTCCGCTGCGCGCCGGCTGCGTGCCGCCGGCGTTCGACGCGGTGCTGCGAGCGATCCGGCTGGTGCGTCCGTGGGGGATGATCGAGGTGTTCATGCTCGGCATCCTCGTCACGATCGTGAAGATGGTGAGCCTCGCGCGGGTGGTTCCCGACGCGGCGCTGTTCGCATTCGCGGCGCTGACGCTGATGCTGGCCGTGGTCGTGACGGTCGATCCGCGGGCACTGTGGGACATCGCCGACGAACTTCGCGGCCGCGCTGCGGGCAACACGACGGTCCGATGAGCACGACGACTACGACGACCTCGGCCCGCGCGGGCATGGCAAGCTGCCACGCGTGCGGTCATGTGCAGAAGCTCGCGCAGCCGCACACGGGCGATCCGCATCCGGCGCCGCAACGCTGCGCGCGCTGCGGCGCCGCATTGCACGCGCGCTTCCCGAACAGCCTGGCGCGTACCTGGGCGTTCCTGATCGCGGCAATGATCCTGTATATCCCGGCCAACCTGCTGCCGATGATGCGAACTTCGTCGATCGTCGGCTCCCAGGCGGACACGATCATGAGCGGCGTCGTCTATTTCTGGGTGTCGGGCGATTGGCCGCTCGCGGTCGTCGTATTCGTCGCCAGCGTCCTCGTGCCGATGCTCAAGCTGTGCGTGCTGCTGATTCTCGTGATCTCTGCGCAGCGCCGCGCCACCTGGCGGCCGATGCAGCGCACGAAGCTCTACCGGCTCGTCGAGCGGATCGGCCGCTGGTCGATGCTCGACATCTTCGTCGTGACGCTTACCGTCGCGCTCGTCCACTTCCGTTCGCTGGCCGTGATCACCGCCGGCCCGGGCGCGCTCGCGTTCGGCTCGGTCGTGATCCTGACGATGCTCGCGTCGTTGCAGTTCGATCCCCGTCTGATCTGGGATCCAGTCGAACCCTCAGGGAAACACCATGAATAGTCCGCAAGGCCCGCAACACGATCCCGATGCCGGTGCCGGCCAACCTCCGTCCACTTCCGACCCGGTGATCACGAAGCGTGCCGGCTGGCTGCCGTCGCTCGTCTGGCTGGTGCCGATCGTCGCCGCGCTGATCGGCGTCGGGCTCGTCGTCAAGTCGGTGCGCGAACGTGGCCCCGAGATCACGATCAGCTTTCGCAACGCGGAAGGGCTCGAACCCGGCAAGACCCAGGTGAAGTACAAGGACGTCGAGATCGGCATGGTCAAGACGATCACGCTGTCGAAGGACCTGTCGCACGTGCTGGTCGACGTCGCGCTCAAGAAGGAAGCGGCGGATTTCGCGGTGAAGGGCTCGCGCTTCTGGGTCGTGCGGCCGCGCATCGGCGCAAGCGGCGTGTCGGGGCTCGGCACGCTGCTGTCGGGCGCGTATATCGGCGTCGATGCCGGTCGCTCGAAGGATGACGAGCATGCGTTCAGCGGACTCGACACGCCTCCCGCCGTGACCGCCGACCAGCGAGGCACGCAGTACACGCTGCGCGGAGATTCGCTCGGCTCGATCGATATCGGCTCGCCCGTCTACTACCGGCGCGTGCAGGTCGGCCGGGTGGTCGGTTTTTCGCTCGACAAGCTCGGCACGGGCGTCACGATTGCGGTGTTCGTCGATGCGCCGTACGACCAGTACGTTCACGCCAACTCGCGCTGGTGGCAGGCGAGCGGCGTCGATCTGCGTCTCGATTCGAGCGGCCTCAAGCTCAATACGCAGTCGCTCGCGACCGTGATTCTCGGCGGCATCGCATTCCAGTCGCCGGCCGATCAACCTGCGGGGGACGTCGCCGTGCATGACACGGTGTTCCAGCTCGGTGCGGACGAAACACAGGCGATGCGCGAGCCGGACGGCGAGCGCGTGCCGGTCGTGATGAACTTCAACCAGTCGCTGCGTGGGCTCGCGGTCGGCGCGCCGGTCGACTTCCGCGGCATCGTGCTCGGCGAAGTGACGAACATCGGCATCGATTACGACCCGAAGGCAAAGAGCTTCAACATGCCGGTGACGATGAACCTTTACCCCGAGCGGCTGGGCAAGCGCTTCCGGGACGCGGTCCGCAGCAGGGGCGAGATCGAGCGTCGCGAGATTCTGCAGCGACTGGTCGAGCACGGCCTGCGCGGCCAGTTGCGCACCGGCAACCTGTTGACGAACCAGCTGTACGTCGCACTCGACTTCTTCCCGACCGCACCCGCGTTCAAGCTCGACATCAGTCATGAGACGGTCGAGCTGCCGACCGTGGCGAACACGCTCGACGAACTGCAGTCGCAGGTCGCCGACATCGCGAAGAAGCTCGACAAGGTGCCGTTCGACCAGATCGGTGCGAACCTGAACAGCGCGCTCGTCAACGCCGACAAACTGTTCAGGCAGCTCGACACGCAGGTGGCGCCCGAGGCCCGCGACACGCTGTCGGCCGCGAAGCAGACCTTCACGACCGCCGAAGCGACGCTGCAGCAGGATTCGCCGCTGCAGTCCGACGTGCGCGGTGCGCTGAAAGAGCTGACGCACACGCTGCAGTCGCTCAACATGCTCGCCGACTATCTCGAGCGGCACCCCGAATCGCTGCTGCAAGGCAAACCTGGAGACAAGAAATGAGCGCACGCGTGCAACGACTGGCCCGCATGCTCGCGGGCGCCGGAGGGGCCGCGGTAGCGGTGACGCTGCTTGCCGCCTGTTCGTCGCCGCCGGCGCGCTTTTATACGCTCGATGCGGACAATGCCCATGCATCACGCAGCGAGCCGGCCAATCCGCCGTTCCTGATCCAGGTGCCCGCGGTCGACGTGCCCGAACAGGTCGCGAAGAATCAGCTCGTCGTGCAGAAGAACCCCGCGCAAGTCGATATCCTCGAGGAAGAGCGGTGGGCGTCGCCGCCGGCCGACGAAATTCGCCGCGCGCTGTCGTCTGCGCTGACGCGCGAACTCGATACCATCGACGTCGCCGATTCGGCGTATCCGCCGGGCGTACCCGTGTACCGGGTCAGCGTACAGGTGCAGCGCTTCGAATCGTGGCCCGGCGAGCGGGCCGTGCTCGACGCCGTCTGGAGCGTACGCTCGCTTGCCAGCCAGGCGGTGATGACTTGCCGGACTCATGCCGCCGTGCCGGTGCAGCCGGGTTACGACGCGCTCGTGGATGGCCATCGTCAGGCAATCGGCCAGCTCGCCGCGCAGACGGCGAACGCTGTTCGCGCGATGGCTGCCTCGCGTCAGAACATGAAAGGCACGGCACCGGCGTCGTCCGCGATCCGTTGCCCGCTCGCGACGTCCGTTCCGACGCCGTAATCCGCAATGAAGCGCCGTGCGAATACGCACGGCGAGCAGGGATTTGCAGCTTGTCGGGTCGGCATTCTGCTATAAAGCGACGAGACGATTGGCTCACGAATGCAATTCGGCCGTGTGAGCGGAACCAACGACAATGGAAAACATGACGCCAGATCTTGACCCGACGAAGGCTGCCGATCAGCACGCATCCGCGCTTGAAAGCAGGCTCGACAATGTATTCGCTACTGCGTTGCGGGAGCAACGTGTCGTGGGCGCGGTGGCCATTGTCGCCCGTGACGGTCACGTGATTTACCGTCGCGCGCACGGCTACGCCGATCGCGAAACGCAACGTCCGATGCGCGAAGAGACCTTGTTCCGGCTTGCGTCCGTGACGAAGCCGATCGTGACGGTCGCGGTGCTGCGCCTCGTCGCGGACGGCCGCTTGAACCTCGACGATCCCGTTTCGCGCTGGCTTCCCGATTTCACGCCGAAGCTGCCGGACGGCAGTGCGCCGCCGCTGACGATCCATCAACTGCTCACGCATACGGCCGGCTTGAGCTATGGCCTGGCGGAGGAACCCGACAGCGCCTATCATCGCCTCGGCATCTCCGACGGGATCGACCGCGTCGAGTTCGACCTCGACGAGAACCTGCGGCGGCTGGCTGCGGCCCCGCTGGTGTTCGCGCCAGGCACCGCATGGCAATATTCGCTCGCACTCGACGTGCTGGGTGCCGTGATCGAGCAGGCGACCGGCGAGCCGCTCGGCGATGCAGTGGCGCGGTACGTGACCGGCCCGCTGGGCATGCGCGACACGGGCTTCGTATCGCGCGAGCCTGCGCGTTTCGCGGTGCCGTATGCGAACGGCGTGCCTCAGCCGGTGAGGATGGACGACAACATCGATGTGCCGATGCCCGAAGGGCTCGGCGTCGCAGTACGGTTCGCGCCGTCGCGGGTGTTCGACGAAGCGGCGTTTCCGTCAGGCGGCGCGGGCATGTACGGCAGCGCGGACGATGTGTTGCGTCTGCTAGAGACGCTGCGCGATGGCAGCGCGTTTCTGCCGGATGCGCTGCGCGCCGCGATCCATACGGACCACGCGCCGCGTGACGCCGAAACCCGCGGGCCGGGCTGGGGCTTCGGCTACGGCGGGGCGCTGTTGGTCGATCCGGCACTGGCCGGCTCGCCGCAAAGCGCCGGAACACTCCAGTGGGGCGGCGTCTACGGTCACAGCTGGTTTGTCGATGCGGCGCGCGGCCTGACGGTCCTGCTGCTGACGAACACGGCCTACGAGGGCATGTCGGGCGCACTGACGCTGGAACTGCGCGACGCCGTTTATGCAAGCTGACGCATGCCGCAGCGACGCATCGCACCGCGCGCGCGCCGCTGCGTTCAGCGGATCACGAACGCATCCGGATACGCGGTAGCCTGCGCGGTCTCCTGCACACATGCCTTCGCGATATCGAGCACGTCGCCGACCGCCGGGTTGTCCTTCAGCGCATGCTGGTGCACGAGATAGAAGTTGAACCACTGGCTCGAATCGAACGCACGCGCGACCAGTTCGCGGTTTGCGCACAGGTCGGCCGCGGTCAACGCATTGAGCAGGCTCACGCCACCGGTGAGCCGGATCACCTCGCCAAGTGAACTCATGCTGACGCGCAATTCGTAGCCGAGCCGGCGCCGGTCGCTCGAATCGTCGTAGACGAGGTGATCGGACTGGATCGGCTTGATGTATTGCTGGTCCGCGAGATCGGCATAAGTCAGCAGCTTGCGCGCGGCAAGCCGGTTCTTGCGCGTGAGCAGCGCGACCATCTTCGCGCCGAACACCGGCGTGAAGATCAGGCCCGGCTCATGAATCTCGTACGAGACGATCGCGAGATCGAGGCGGCCGCCTTCGACATCCGAGATCAGGCGGCCGCTCGCGGCAACGTCGAGCGCGACGCCGGTGCCCGAATGCGCGTGCGCATACTGCTGCGCGAGCCGCGGGCCGAAGCGGTGGCACAGCCCCGGCGCGCAGCCGATGCGCAGCGACGCGACGCCGCTTTCCTGCAGCAGTGACATCTCTTCCTCGATGCGATTCAGCCGGTCGAGCAGCTGCACGGCCTCGTCGAGCATGTAGCGTCCGGCCGGCGAGATCTGCAGCCGCTGGTTCTCGCGCGCGAACAGCCGGATGCGCAGGCTCTCCTCGAGCCGCGCGAGCGCATGGCTCACGGCCGACTGCGTAATGCCGAGCTGCACCGCCGCCTGGCGCGTGGAGCCGGCCGTGGCGATCGCGTGAAAGATCTCGATGTCGCGCAGACTGAAGTCGGTCCGCATGTTCGCTCCCGCCAATCAATTGATCAAAAAAGATCATATATTGACCGGAAAATAATTCAAAGCGAGACTGCAAGCCAGTCAAACAACGCGCCGGTTCATTCTGCTGCAAGCCTTGCGGCCTGCAGCGAGGTGATGAATCAAATCGGTCACTCATCATACGGAGACGCCCCTCAGCGCCGTTTCGCCCGCTGGCGATGCGCGCTGCCCGGTCATGCCATGTTCGATTTCCAACTCGTTCTCAAGTACCTGCCGATGCTGTTCCAGGCGGCCGGGGTGACGGTGCAGCTGACGCTGCTCGCCACCGTGTTCGGCCTCGCGATCGGCCTCGGCGCCGCGCTCGGCAAGCTGTCGCGGCATCGCGTGCTGCGCGATGCGATGAGCGCGTATATCTGGCTGATCCGCTCGACGCCGCTGCTCGTGCAGCTCTTCATCATCTATTTCGGCCTGCCGCAGTTCGGGATCGAGCTGTCGCCGTTCACGTCCGGCGTGATCGGGCTCGCGCTCAACGTCGGCGCATACAACGCGGAGACGATCCGCGCGGGGATCCTCGCGATTCCGCACGGGCAGATCGAGGCGTCGCGCTCGCTCGGCTTCGGCGCCGCGCGCACGATGCGTCTCGTCGTGCTGCCGCAGGCGCTGAAGCTGATCGTGCCGCCGCTCGGCAACAACCTGATCATCCTCACCAAGGACACGTCGCTCGTGTCGACGATCACGCTTGCGGAGCTGTTCATGCGTACGCAGCAACTCGTCGGCGCGACCTTCAAGCCTTTCGAACTCTACTTTGCCTGCGCCATGATCTATGCATTGCTGACGACCGGCACGAGCCTGTTGCTGCGCCAGATGGAACAGCGCCTGATCCTGAAGGGAGGCCGCGCATGAACGGGCCGGAACCGCAGATCGCGCTGCGCGACATTCACAAGACCTACGGGGCGCTGGAGGTGCTCAAGGGCATTTCGCTCGACGTGCACAAGGGCGAGGTGGTCGTGCTGATCGGCCCGAGCGGCTCGGGCAAGAGCACGCTGCTGCGCTGCGTGAACCATCTGGAAACGCCGACGCGCGGCGAGGTGCGGGTGCTCGGCAGCGTCGTCAACGACCCGCGGCGCAGCCACCGCGCGCAGGAGCGCTACCTGAACGCGATGCGCATGAAGGTCGGGATGGTGTTCCAGCATTTCAACCTGTTTCCGCACCTGACGGTGCTCGAGAACCTGACACTCGCGCCGATGCAGCTGCTCGGGATGGGCGCGGCGCAGGCGCGCGACGAAGCGCGCGCGCTGCTCGACAAGGTCGGCGTGCTCGACAAGCAGCACGTGTACCCCGGCAACCTGTCCGGTGGCCAGAAGCAGCGCGTCGCGATTGCGCGGGCGCTTGCGCTGAAGCCCGACGCGATGCTGTTCGACGAACCGACGTCGGCGCTCGACCCGGAGATGGTCGGCGGCGTGCTCGCGGTGATGGAGCGGCTCGCGAAGGCCGGCATGACGATGATGATCGTCACGCACGAAATGCGCTTCGCGGAGCGCGTTGCGGACCGCGTCGTGTTCATGGCGGACGGCCGCGTGGTCGAGGCTGGCCGGCCGTCGGAGATCTTCCACCAGCCGTCGCACGAGCGTACGCAGGCGTTTCTCGCCGACATCCGCTGAGCGCGGCATCGCATTCACGAACAAACCAAGCAAAGGACGTCAATGAGCGACTATCTCTTCTACCAGTCCGCCGTGCAACTGCCGACCGTCGCGCGGGCCGAAGGCATCTACGCGTGGGATACCGACGGCAGGCGCTATATCGACGCGTGCTCCGGCGCGATCGTCGCGCAGCTCGGGCACGGGCATCCGGCGATCCGCGACGCGATGCTCGCGCAGCTCGACAAGGTCGCGTTCGCGTATCGCACCCAGTTCGAGAACCAGCCGGCGCTCGACCTCGCCGAGAAGCTGATCGGCCTCGTCGGCGGGCGCTTCGACCGTGTGTTCTTCTCGAGCGGCGGCTCGGAATCGGTCGAGTCGGCGCTCAAGCTCGCGCGCCAGTACTGGGTCTGCAAAGGCGAGCCGCAGCGCAACGTGTTCATTGCACGCAAGCCGTCGTATCACGGCTCGACGATGGGCGCGCTCGCGATGACGAGCTACACGCCGCTCACGCAGCCGTTCCAGCCGATGTTCCAGCTTTACCCGAAGGTCGCGTCGCCGACGCAGTACCGCGTGCCGGCAGGCAAGAGCGCCGAGCAGCATGCGCTCGACTGCGCGGACGAGCTCGAGGCCGCGATCCTTGACGCGGGCGCCCACAACGTCGCCGCGTTCATCGCGGAGCCGATCGGCGGCGCGAGCACGGGTGCGGAAGTGCCGCACGATGCGTACTTCGCGCGCATCCGCGAGATCTGCTCGCGGCACGGGATCCTGCTGATCCTCGACGAAGTGATGACGGGCGTGGGCCGCACGGGGCGCTGGTTCGGCTTCCAGCACTGGGGCGTCGAGGCCGACATCCTGTGTCTCGCGAAAGGGCTCGGCGCCGGCTACTACCCGACGTCCGCGATCGTCACGCGCGCGGAGCTGACCGATCCGATCCTCGCGGCGGGCGGGTTCCAGCACGGTTATACGTACGCGGGCAATCCGCTCGCGAGCGCGACGGCGCTCGCGGTGATCGACGTGATCGAGCGCGAGCAACTGGTCGACAACGCGGCGTCGACGGGCGCCTATCTGCGCAGCCAGCTCGAACAGCTCGCCGCGCAGCACGACTTCATCGGCGACGTGCGCGGCCGCGGCTTCCTGCTTGCGATCGAGTACGTGGCCGACCGCACGGCGAAGACACCGTTCGCGCCGTCGCTGAAGTTCGGCGAGCAGGTGACGCGTGTCGCACGCGAGCACGGCGTGATCATCTATCCGCGCAAGTCGCTGATGGGCGAGACCGGCGACCACACGCTGATCGCGCCGCCGCTGATCACCACGCGTGCGCAGTGCGACGAAATCGTCGGGCGGCTCGACGAAGCGTTCCGCGCGGTCGCGCGTTGAGGCGGGCGGCGATGAGCAAACGCATGCAACTGGCCGACGCGATCGCGCCGATTCCCGACGGCGCGTCGATCATGGTCGGCGGCTTCGGATCGCCGGGCACGCCGTTTTCGCTGCTCGCGGAGCTGAAGCGGCAACGCAAGCGCGACCTGACGATCATCAAGAACGACGCGAACCAGGACGGTTACGGCGTGTCGCGGCTGATCGAAGCGGGCGTCGTGAGCCGGCTGCTGACCACGCATCTCGGGCTGAGCGGCCCCGCGCGGCGCGCGCACCTGGCCGGCACGCTGCAGGTCGAGTTCTTCTCGCAGGGACTGTTCGCGGAGCGGATCCGCTGTGCGGGCGTCGGGCTGCCGGGCGTCGTCACCGATATCGAGCTGCCGCCGGAACTGGGCGCGTCGCGCGAGCCGATCTCGGTCGGCGGCCGCACGCTGTATTTCGAACCGGCGCTGCGTGCGGACTTCGCGCTGCTGTGCGCGGATCGCGCCGACGCATACGGCAACCTCAGCTACCGCGGCGCCGCGCGCAATTTCTCGCCGCTGATGGCGATGGCGGCCGATCGCGTGCTGGTCGAAACACGCGCGATCGACGACGCGCCGCTCGCCCCCGACAGCGTGCATACGCCGGGCATCCACGTGCACGGCCTGATCCAGATTGACGGAGACCTCGATGAATACCGGCCCATCCTGCGCTGACCCGCGCCACGTGATCGCGCGGCGCGCCGCACGCGAAGTCGCGCGCGGCCAGCTGATCAACCTCGGCATCGGCCTGCCGACGCTGATTCCTTCGTTTCTCGACGATCCGTCGGCCGCGTGGATCCACTCGGAAAACGGCATCGTCGGCGTCGGCGCGCTCGCGCATCCGGACGATCTCGACAGCCAGCTGATCGATGCGGGCGGCGGCTACGTGTCGGTCGTGCCGGGCGGCGCGATCGTCGACAGCGCCGCATCGTTCGGGATGATCCGGCGCGGGCTGATCGACATCACGTTTCTCGGCGCGCTGCAGGTGTCCGCGCACGGCGACCTCGCGAACTGGCTCGTGCCTGGGAGTCTTGTCGCCGGCATCGGCGGCGGCGCGGAACTCGCGCAGAAGGCGCGCCGCGTGATCGTCACGATGCCGCATGTCGACAAGAACGGCCGGCCGAAGATCGTCGCGCGTTGCACGCTGCCGCTCACCGCGCGGCGGCGGGTCGCGACGATCATCACCGAGCATGCGGTGTTCGCATGCGGCGACGACGGGCTGCGGCTCGTCGAGCGCCTCGGCGCGCTGAGCGTCGCGGAGTTGCGCACCGTCACCGAAGCCGACTTCACGGTCGAAGAGGGGGCAGCATGACGCATTCGCCACGCCACGCATGGATCGTCGGCTACGCGCGCACGCCCATTGGCCGCGCGTATCGCGGTGCGTTCAACGATACGACGGCGCCGACGCTCGCGGCGATGTCGCTGCGGGCGGCGGTGACGCGCAGCGGCATCGATCCCGAACGCATCGACGACGTGATCCTCGGCTGCGCACTGCCGGAAGGCACGCAGTACTACAACATCGGGCGGCTCGCCGCGCTCGCGGCCGACCTGCCCGTGACGACACCGGGCATGACCGTCGACCGGCAATGCTCGTCGGGGCTGATGTCGATCGCGCTTGCGTCGGCGCGCATCGCCGGCGGCGAAGCGGATGCGATTCTCGCGGGCGGTGTCGAGTCGATCAGCCTCGTGCAGAACACGCACATGAATCGGCATCGCCAGCAGGATGCGCTGTTGCTCGAACGGCATCCGGACGCATACCTGCCGATGGTCGACACGGCCGACATCGTCGCGCACCGCTACCGCGTGTCGCGCCGCGCGCAGGACGACTACGCGGCGCTCAGCCAGCAGCGCGCCGCGCGTGCGGCGCAGGCGGGGCTGCTGCGTGACGAGATCGTCGCGGTCGACGCACGCAAGCTCGAGCACGACAGGGCGAGCGGCGTCAGCACGCCGCGCGCACTGCGCGTCGCGGCCGACGAATGCGGCCGGCCGGGCAC
>NZ_JAAGPL010000087.1:0-34696 GCF_017104785.1 Burkholderia sp. Ac-20353
ATATGCCGCCACACGGGCACTACCCCGATCCCGACACTCTTGCCCTCCACGACGCTCTTCCGATCTCGCGCCGGCGCGGCGCTCAGAAGCGGGGGAGGTCGGGGTGCGGCAGCAGACCGCCGCGCACGTGCTGGCGGCCGTATTCGGCGCAGCGGGCACGCGTCGGAATACCCTTGTCGGGATTGAGCAACGCGGGCGGATCGAACGCGCGCTTGACCGCAAAGAACGCGTCGCGCTCCTGCGGCGAGAACTGTACGCACATCGAATTGAGCTTCTCGACGCCGACGCCGTGTTCGCCCGTCACGGTGCCGCCGAATTCGACGCAGCACTCGAGGATCTCCGCGCCGAACAGCTCCGCGCGGTGAAGCTCGTCCGGATCGTTCGCGTTGTAGAGGATCAGCGGATGCATGTTGCCATCGCCCGCATGGAACACATTGATGCAGCGCAGCCCGTAGCGCGTCTCCATCTGCTCGATGCGTGCGAGCAGCGGCCCGACCGAGCGGCGCGGCACGGTGCCGTCCATGCAGTAATAGTCGGGGGAAATCCGTCCGGCGGCCGGAAACGCGTTCTTGCGGCCCGACCAGTAGCGCAGCCGCTCGCTCTCGTTGCGCGACACCTTGATACGCGTCGCGCCGTGCTCGCGCAGCACCGCCGTCATCCGCGCGATCTCCTCGGCGACTTCTTCCGGCGTGCCGTCGGATTCGCACAGCAGGATCGCCTTCGCATCGAGGTCGTAGCCCGCATGCGTGAACGACTCGACGGCCTGCGTCGCCGGCTTGTCCATCATCTCGAGGCCGGCGGGGATGATCCCCGACGCGATGATCGCGGCGACCGCCTCGCCGCCCTTCACGACATCGTCGAAGCTCGCCATCACGAGCTGCGCGGCCTGCGGCTTCGGGATCAGCTTCACCGTGACTTCGGTGACGATCGCGAACATGCCTTCGCTGCCGATCGTCACCGCGAGCAGGTCGAGGCCCGGCGCGTCGAGCGCGAGCGAGCCGAATTCGACGATCTCGCCGTCGATCGTCACCGCGCGCACGCGCATCACGTTGTGCACGGTCAGCCCGTACTTCAGGCAGTGCACGCCGCCGGAGTTCTCCGCGACGTTGCCGCCGATCGTGCACGCGATCTGCGACGACGGATCGGGCGCGTAGTACAGGCCGTACGGCGCCGCGGCCTCGGAAATCGCGAGATTGCGCACGCCGGGCTGCACGGTCGCCGTGCGCGCGTACGGGTCGACCTCGACGATGCGCGTGAAGCGCGCGAGCGACAGCACGACGCCGAGCGAGATCGGCAGCGCGCCGCCCGACAGGCTCGTGCCCGCGCCGCGCGGCACGATCGGCACCTCCATCCGCCGGCAGATCTGCACGATGCGCTGCACCTGCGATTCGGTCTCGGGCAGCGCGACCGCGAGCGGCAGGCGGCGGTACGCGGACAGGCCGTCGCATTCGTACGGCGCGGTGTCTTCGTCGCGATACAGCAGGCAATGCGTCGGCAGCACGGCCATCAGCGCCTGCACGACTTCCCGCTGGCGCTGCGCGCGCATCTCGGCCGACAGTTCGGGGGCGTTCATCGGTTCTCCAGTGTCGGCGGGAGTGCGCGCTTTGGCGCTGGCTCCCGCCCGATGCAAAGCGACTGGCGCGGCGCCGTCACGCCGTGTCAGCACGTGAAAATCTTGCCGGGATTCATCAGGTTGCGCGGGTCGAGCGCGAGCTTGATCGCGCGCATCGTGTCGATCGCGTTGTCGCCGTGCTCCTTCGGCAGGAAGCGCATCTTGTGCAGCCCGACGCCGTGCTCGCCCGTGCAGGTGCCGCCCATGCGCAGCGCGCGCTCGACGATACGGTCGTTGATGCGTTCCGCTTCGTCGATCTCGTCGGGCTTGTCGGGGTCGATCAGGATCGCGACGTGGAAATTACCGTCGCCGACATGGCCGACGATCGGGCATGGGAGCGACGACGCGCGCAGGTCGGCCTCGGTTTCCTCGACGCACGCGGCCAGCTGCGAGATCGGCACGCAGACATCGGTCGTCACCGCGCGGCAGCCGGGTTTCAGCTGCAGCATCGCGAAGTACGCGTTGTGGCGCGCGGCCCAGAGCCGGCTGCGGTCTTCCGGCCGGGTCGCCCATTCGAAGCCCTGGCCGTGATTTTGGCCGGCGAGTGCTTCGACCAGCTCCGCCTGTTCCTTCACGCCGGCCTCGGTGCCGTGGAATTCGAAGAACAGCGTCGGCGCCTCGGCGAGCGTCAGGTTCGAGTGGCGGTTGATCGAGCGGATCGCGAGCGAGTCGACGAATTCGACGCGCGCGATCGGCACGCCGATCTGGATCGTCTCGATCACGGTGCGCACCGCGTCGCCCATCGTCGGGAACGTGCAGATCGCGGCCGACACGGCTTCCGGCTGCGGATGCAGGCGCAGCGTGATCTCGGTGATCACGCCGAGCGTGCCCTCGGAGCCGACGAACAGCCGCGTGAGGTCGTAGCCGGCCGACGACTTGCGGGCGCGCGAGCCCGTCTTCACGACGCGGCCGTCGGCGAGCACCGCGGTCAGGCCGAGCACGTTCTCGCGCATCGTCCCGTAACGCACGGCGTTGGTGCCGGATGCGCGGGTCGCGGTCATGCCGCCGATGCTCGCGTCGGCGCCGGGGTCAATCGGGAAGAACAGGCCCGTGTCGCGCAGCGCTTCGTTGAGCGCCTTGCGCGTGATGCCGGGCTCGACCGTGACGGTCAGGTCTTCCGCGTTGATCGACAGCACGCGGTTCATTTCGGACAGGTCGAGCGACACGCCGCCGCGCACCGCGAGCAGATGGCCTTCGAGCGACGAACCTGCGCCGTACGGGATCAGCGGCACGCTGTAGAGTGCGCACAGCGACACGACCTGCCGGACGTCGTCGACGCTGTGTGCAAACACGACCGCGTCGGGCAGTTGCGGGTCGAACGGCGATTCGTCGCGGCCGTGATGCGCGCGCACCGCGTCGGCCGTCGACACGCGCTCGCCGAAGGCGGCGCGTAGCGCATCGAGGAGGGCGGGGGGCAGCGGGCGGCGCGATGCGGCCGGCGGGGCGGGGTGATTCACACGAGTCTCCTCTCGATCGGCGCGGGCGCGTCGGCATCGGCGCCGATTCCATGCAAAGTTCGACAGCTTGTCCGGCAGGCGCCGCTGTGTGGCGGTTTTGGACCATTCTACGCTGGAACACCTGCTGCGAGCCGCGCGGCGGGCTGCGATAATCGGTATCCAGCCTGGTATCCAGCCCGGAACCAACGCAACCGGGGCCGCGCCGCGGCCGCGCAACTGAGGACTTCGCATGGGCAACCGCTTGAGCAAGATCGCCACCCGCACGGGCGATGACGGCACCACCGGTCTGGGCGACGGGCGGCGCATCGGCAAGGACGACGTACGGATCGCCGCGATCGGCGACGTCGACGAACTGAATTCGAACCTCGGCGTGCTGCTCGCCGAGCCGTTGCCCGACGACGTGCGTGCGGCGCTCGTGACGATCCAGCACGACCTGTTCGACCTCGGCGGCGAGCTGTGCATCCCCGGCCACACGGTGCTCGACGACACGCATCTCGCGCGTCTCGACCAGTGGCTCGCCGACTACAACGCGACGCTGTCGCCGCTGAAGGAGTTCATCCTGCCCGGCGGCTCGCGTACGGCGGCGCTCGCGCATGTGTGCCGCACCGTGTGCCGGCGCGCCGAACGCGCGATCGTCGCGCTCGGCCGCAGCGAGCCGCTGCACGAGACGCCGCGCCGTTACGTGAACCGGCTGTCGGATCTGCTGTTCGTGCTGGCGCGGGTCCTGAACCGCGCGGACGGCGGCTCGGACGTGCTGTGGGAACGCGATCGCCCGCGGTGACGCGCGGGCGGCCAGGCGCCTGCGCCAGCCGTCATCCTGTCCAGCCCCCTTTTCCGCACTGCGACAATTTGCCCGGGGGGCACCGGATTTTAAAGATGTATCGTATTCGCATGTTTAACGGAGAACGAGCATGACCCACATTACCGCCGACCAGATGGCCCGTGTGAAGGCCACCGCCCCCGTCCTCGCCGTGCACGGCGCGACGATCACGAAGCACTTTTATCAGCGCATGTTCGCGCGGCATCCGGAACTGAAGAACCTGTTCAACCAGACGCACCAGAAGACTGGCAGCCAGCCGGAAACGCTTGCGAAGGCGGTCTATGCGTATGCGGCGAACATCGACAATCTCGGGGCGCTCGGCGGCGCGGTGTCGCACATCGCAAACAAGCACGCGAGCATGAACATCCGTCCCGAGCATTACCCGATCGTCGGCGAGAACCTGCTCGCGTCGATCGTCGAAGTGCTCGGCGACGCAGTCGATGCGGAAACGCTCGAAGCGTGGCGCGTTGCCTACGGCCAGCTCGCGCAGATCCTGATCGGCGCCGAGGCGGACCTGTACGCGGGCGCGGCGTGGAGCGGCTTCCGGCCATTCAAGGTCGCGCGCAAGGTGCGCGAGAGCGACGAGATCACGTCGTTCTACCTGACGCCGGCGGACGGCGGTGAAGCACCGACGTTCGAGCCGGGCCAGTACGTGACGGTGAAGCGCTTCGTCGGCGACCTGGGCGTCGACCAGCCGCGCCAGTACAGCCTGTCCGACGCGCCGCACGGCAAGTGGCTGCGCATCTCGGTGAAGCGCGAGGCCGGCAAGGCGGAGGCGATCCCGGCCGGCAAGGTGTCGACGCTGATGCACGACGGCGTCGAGGAGGGCTCGGTCGTCGAGGTCACCGCGCCGATGGGCGAGTTCACGCTGAAGCGCGATGCGGATACGCCGGTCGTGCTGATCTCGGGCGGCGTCGGCATCACGCCGATGATGTCGATGGCGTCGACGCTGATCGCGGAAGGCAGCAAGCGCGACGTGCGTTTCATCCACGCGTGCCGCTCGGGCGCGGTGCACGCATTCCGCGACTGGCTGAACGATACGGTGCGCGAGCACGCGAACGTGAAGCGCACGGTGCTGTATGAACTGGTCGGCCCGCACGACCGCGCGGGCGTCGACCACGATCTCGAAGGGCGGCTTACGCCGGAGCGCGTGCAGCAGTATGCGCTGGTGCCGGACGCCGACTATTACATCTGCGGCCCGATCGCGTTCATGAAGGCGCAACGCGATGCGCTCGTCGCGCTGGGTGTCGCGCCGGAGCGCGTGAACACCGAGATCTTCGGTTCGGGCGCGCTCGAGTGACGCGCTGACGCTCGATCTCCGAGAAACGCAAAAGCCCGGCGCGAGCCGGGCTTTGTCGTTGTGTGGCGCGGCCACGCGCGACGGCGCATGCCGCTGGCCTGAACGGAACGGCTTAGCGCCGAATTGCGATTCTCCGCAATGTCATGCGCGCAGCATCAGCGTCGCATGGTAACGCCACACCTTGGGATCGGCGCTGACGAGCGGCATGCCTTCGTACAGAGCCTGCGCGACCATCACGCGATCGAACGGATCGGCATGGTCGGGGAAATCGGGTAATGTCGTGACCGCTTCGACGTGATCGCTGCTGATCGGCAACTCTGCGAAACCGGCAAGTCGGAACGCCGACCGTGCGTCACGCGGATGAACGGGCAGGTTGCCCTTGCGGTACTTGATCGCGATTTCCCAGATGGACGCCGCGCTGACGTACAGCGTGTTGTCCGGGTTCTCGATCAGCTCGGCTGCCGTCGATGAAAGTTGCGGCGCCCCTTCGGCGGCCCAAAGCGCGATATGCGTATCGAGCAGCAGCTTCACGGCTCGAGCCCCTGTTCGCCGCTAGCGTCGAAGTCGGCGGCGATCGCGTCGTCGCCCGCATTGAATGCGTCGACCGTTGCCGGAATATTCAGCCCGGCCAACAACTGGCGGGCTGCGCCAATTCGCTTCGGCGCCACGTACGGAACGATTCGGGCGACCGGATGGCCATTGCGGGCAATCACGACCTCGGATTCCCGCCCGAGTTCGAGTGCTTCGACGAGGCCGGAAAGCCGCGACTTGGCATCGTGCATGTTGACGATAGGCATCGAATTCCTCGCTTAGCTAAGCCGTGTTAGCTAGTTTAGCAGACTCGAGCGCCAGTCGCGGGCGGCATCCGTGACCGCGTCGCCGCGAGGCGGGAGCCCATTGAGCCCCGCCCGCGTGCTTCCGTCAGTTGCCGCTGCCGCGCGCGACGCGACGGGCCTTGACCGACTCCGCCAGCCCCTCGAGCACCTTCACGCTGTCTTCCCAGTTGATGCACGCATCGGTGATGCTCTGGCCGTAGGTCAGCGGGCAGCCTTCCTTCAGGTCCTGGCGCCCTTCGACGAGGTGCGACTCGACCATCACGCCGACGATGCGCTCGTCGCCCGCCGCGATCTGGCGGCCGATATCCGCGCACACCGGGATCTGGTTCTCGTGCTTCTTCGAGCTGTTCGCGTGGCTCGCGTCGATCATCAGGCGTGCGGCAAGGCCGGCCTTGCCGATGTCCGTGCACGCAGCGTTCACGCTTTCGGCGTCGTAGTTCGGCGTCTTGCCGCCGCGCAGGATCACGTGGCAGTCCTCGTTGCCGGCCGTCGACACGATCGCCGAGTGGCCACCCTTCGTCACCGACAGGAAATGGTGCGGCTGCGACGCGGCCTTGATCGCGTCGACCGCGATCTTCACGTTGCCGTCGGTGCCGTTCTTGAAGCCGACCGGGCACGACAGCCCCGACGCAAGCTCGCGGTGCACCTGCGACTCGGTCGTGCGCGCGCCGATCGCGCCCCACGAGATCAGGTCCGCGAGGTACTGCGGGCTGATCATGTCGAGGTATTCGGTCCCCGCCGGCAGCCCCATCTCGTTGATCTGCAGCAGCAGCTCGCGCGCGGTGCGCAGCCCTTCGTTGATCTTGAAGCTGTTGTCGAGATGCGGATCGTTGATGAGCCCCTTCCAGCCGACCGTCGTGCGCGGCTTCTCGAAGTACACGCGCATCACGATTTCAAGCTCGTCCGCGAAGCGCTCGCGCTCCTTCACCAGCCGCCCCGCGTACTCGAGCGCCGCCTTCGTGTCGTGGATCGAGCACGGCCCGATCACGACGATCAGCCGGTCGTCCATCCCGTGCAGGATCCGGTGCATCGACTGCCGCGAGTTGTAGATCAGCTCGGAAGCGGCTTCGGAACACGCGAACTCGCGGATCAGGTGGGCGGGCGGCGTCAGCTCCTTGAGCTCACGAATGCGGACATCGTCGGTATTGTGCGGGGGCATGCTGTTTCTCCTAATTCTGAGGGCCGTCCGGTTGGTACACGTGCGGCAGATTCATCAATTCAAGCGATTCAGTGGTTTCGGTCAGGGCCGCGAGACCGCTGCGGCGGCGACCGGGTGGTCGAAGGGCGAAGGGCGAAAAAAAACCGCCGGGTTTGCCGGCGGTTTTTCGGGAATTTCGGTTGCGCTTTACGCGCCATCAACCCTCTCGATCCGCCAGCGGTCTGAGATGCCAAAAAAAGTAAAAGTAAAACTTGGCGGACATGACGGGAATCGGGTCGTCAAAAAAAGTTGATTCGGAATTTATACCTGCTCGCCGCGCGGCTGGCAATCGGGTCTCCCAGAAAATGCGGACAATCCGCGCGTTTTTCGCAAAATGCGCGGATTGTTTGCGCCGCGATGCGGTTATGCCGTACCGCCGACCGTCATCTTGTCGATCCGCAGGGTCGGCTGGCCGACGCCGACCGGCACGCTCTGGCCTTCCTTGCCGCACACGCCGACGCCGGTGTCGAGCGACATGTCGTTGCCGATCATGCTCACGTACTTCAGCGATTCCGGACCGCTGCCGATCAGCGTCGCGCCCTTGACGGGGTAGGTGACCTTGCCGTTCTCGATCATGTACGCCTCGGACGCCGAGAACACGAACTTGCCGTTCGTGATATCGACCTGGCCGCCGCCGAAGTTCACCGCGTACAGGCCGTTCTTCACCGACGCGATGATTTCCTGCGGATCCTTGTCGCCGTTCAGCATGTACGTGTTGGTCATGCGCGGCATCGGCAGCGCCGCATACGACTCGCGCCGCGCGTTGCCGGTGACGGGCATCTTCATCAGGCGCGCGTTCAGCGTGTCCTGGATGTAGCCCTTCAGGATCCCGTCCTCGATCAGCGTCGTGCACTGCGTCGGGTTGCCTTCGTCGTCGATGTTCAGCGACCCGCGGCGGTTCGGCAGCGTGCCGTCGTCGACGACGGTCACGCCCTTCGCGGCGACCTGCTCGCCGATGCGGCCCGCGAATGCCGACGAGCCCTTGCGGTTGAAATCGCCCTCGAGACCGTGGCCGATCGCCTCGTGCAGCAGCACGCCCGGCCAGCCCGGCCCGAGCACGACGGTCATCGCGCCGGCCGGCGCCGGACGCGCGTCGAGGTTCACGAGCGCCGCGTGCACCGCGTCGTCGACGTAACGCGACAGAATGTCGTCGGTGAAATAGCCGTAGTCGAAGCGGCCGCCGCCGCCGCCGGAGCCGATCTCGCGACGGCCGTTCTGCTCGGCGATCACCGTCACCGACACGCGCACGAGCGGGCGGATGTCCGCCGCGAGCGCGCCGTCGCTGCGCGCGACGAGCACGACGTCGTATTCGCCGGCGAGGCCCGCCATCACCTGCGTGACGCGCGGGTCGCGGCCGCGCGCCATCTGCTCGATGCGCTCGAGCAGCTTGACCTTGGCCGTCGCGTCGAGCGACGCGAGCGGATCGGACGGCAGGTACAGGTCGCGGCCCGAGATGCCCTTCAGCGACGTGGCCGCCTTGATCTTCTGGCGGCCGCCGCCCGCGGCGGCGATCGCCTTGGTGGCCGCGGCCGCCTGCGCGATCGCTTCGGGCGACAGGTCGTCGGAATACGCGAACGCGGTGCGGTCGCCCGCGACCGCGCGCACGCCGACGCCCTGGTCGATGCTGAAACTGCCCGATTTGACGATGCCTTCCTCGAGGCTCCACGCTTCGCTGCGGGTGGCCTGGAAGTACAGGTCCGCGTAATCGACGCGATGCGTGAAGATGTCGGCGATCGTGCGCGTCAGGAGGCTCTCGTCGAGGCCGTAGGGCGTGAGCAGGATGTCCTTCGCCAGCGCCAGGTTGCGGATGCCGGGTTCGATGATGTTCATGCGGGTATCGGGGTTTCTCAAAAAGTTGTCGGGTGCGTATCGCGGCAGAGGGTTCGGGGGCAGATGGTTCGTGCGGGCCGGGGTTTCAAGGGGGGCAAGTCGGCCGACCGCTCAGCCGAGCACGCGATGCCGCCACGCAGGCAGGCTCTGGCGCACGTCGGCGATACGTTGCGGGTCGAGCGTGCCGATCACGACGCTCGCGCCTTCGTCACGCACCCGGACGATCTCGCCCCAGGGGTCGACCAGCATGCTGTGGCCCCAGGTGCGCCGGCCGTTCTCGTGTTTGCCGCCCTGCGCGGCCGCGAGCACGTAGCATTGGTTCTCGACCGCCCGCGCGCGCAGCAGCGTTTCCCAGTGCGCGCGGCCGGTGGTGTAGGTAAACGCGGACGGGACGACGACGAGCGCGCAGTCGCCCAGCTTGCGGTACAGCTCCGGAAAGCGGAGATCGTAACAGACCGACAGCCCGACCCGGCCGAACGGTGCGTCGAACGCGACGACCGTGTCGCCCGGACAGATCGTGCGCGCCTCGTCGAACGATTCGTCGCCTTTCTCGAAGTTGAACAGGTGGATCTTGTCGTAGCGGGCCGCCTCGCAGCCGGACGGATCGAACACGAGCGTCGTGTTCAGCACGCGGTTCGCTTCGGGGGCCTTCAGCGGCAGCGTGCCGCCGATCACCCAGATCCCGTGGCGACGTGCCGCGTCGGCGAGGAATTGCTGGATCGGGCCGTCGCGATAGGTCTCGGCAAGCGCGAGCTTGTCGGTGTCTTTATGGCCCATGAAGCAGAAGTACTCGGGCAGCAGTACGAGCTGTGCGCCTTCGCCGGCCGCTTCCGCGATCAGGCGGCGGGCCTCGGCGAGATTGCGCGAAACGTCCGGCGTGCTCACCATCTGCAGCGCGGCAACCCGGACGGGGCTGGCGGAAAGGGTGTGGTCGGTCATCGCGAAATCGGTAGCGTCATAAATGGGGTGCGGCCCGCGCGGTTCAGCGACTTGCCGCGCCGGCCGCGTCGTGATTCATCTTACCCTGATCGCCCCGCACCCGCTCGATATGGGGATGCGCCCACGACCCGGTGATCGCATAGTCCTTCGCGAACGCGCGCGACAACGTCTCCGACAGCGCGTAGTTCGCCGCCAGCACACCGACGCCGAGCAGCGGGTTGATGATCGCGGCCGCGATCGCCGCCGTGCCCGCGCCGATTTTCGGCGAGACGTGCGCGTGCAGGTCCTGCGTTTCCGCACCGAGATCGACCGACCCTTTCAGCGTGACCTTCGCGGGCGACGTCGTCATCTCGAAATCGTCGATGTGCCCGATGCCGTTGGTGATCTGGCCGGTGCCCGAGATCTTCTCGAACGGGAGCCCCTTGCCGATCACGTCGCGGAAGTTGAGCGTCAGGAAGCGCGCGAGGCTCTGCAGGCTCAGCACGCCGAGCAGCTTCGCCGCGCCCGGGTCGACCTTCAGGATCTCGCCGTGCTCGAGGTCGAGCGCGAGATGCCCGTTGAGGGACGGGTAGTCGAGCGCAGTCGGGCCGCCGCGCCAGCCGACCCTGCCGGTCAGCGTGCCGTGGCCGTCCCCGATGGTGCGGGGCAGGCCGACGCGGTCGAGCAGCGCGCCGGCATTGTCGATGTCGAGCTTGAAATCGAACACGGTGCGGCGCGGCGCGTCGGCCTCGCCAACGCCGCGGGCGAGCGCGTGGCGCGACGTGCGCCAGTTCGCCGTCGCCGTGAGCTTTGCCGCCGGGTTCGACAGTTCCAGCTTGTCGAGCTGCCACACGGGCGCGCCGTCCTCTTCGAGGTTGCGCGCGTTGACGACGAGGCGGCCGATGTCGTGGCCGCGCGCGACGACCTCGTCGACGACCAGGTCGATCGACGGCATCGGGTGGTCGGTCGGCGCCTGCAGGTTCATCGCGCGGCCGACCAGATCGTGCTCGGCACTCTGCGGAATCACGAGCTTCGCGAGCCGCGCGTTCAGCACGCCCTCGCCGTGGTGGCCGCCGCCCGGCGCCCACGACAGGTAGCCCGACACCTGGTTCGACGCGATGTTCGCCTGCCACAGCTCGTCGACATGCGACGCGCCGACGATCACGTTTTCCCAGTTGCGCTTGAGCAGCTTCAGCGTGCCGAAATGGAACGCGAAGCGCTTCGGCACGAAGCTCGCGAGATCGACGTGCTCGGCGCCCGGCTGCGGTTCCGGCGCGCGATGCGCGGGTTGCAGCGTCCTGGCGAGCGCGAGCCACGCGTCGGCGTCCAGCTCGTCGACGTCGACCGCCGCGCTCACACCGTCCTGCGGCACGTCGGGCATCCGGTGGATGCCCATCGCGCCACGCACCGCGCGCAGCGGCTGGCCGCGCGTCGCGTCGAGCAGGTAGGTCGCGGTGATGGGGCCGAGCGTCAGGTTCGCATGTTCGAGGCGCCGGCCGTCTGCCTGCGGCGCCGGCTGCAGCGTGAAGCTGAACGGCATCGGCGTGCCCGCGGGTTTCGCGAACGGCGCCGGGAAGTTCAGCGCGACGCCCGTCAGGTCGGAACTGGCCGTGAGGTTCGGCAGGCGGCCGGGCGTGCCCCGCACGGCGACCCGGTACGGCGCGTCGCCGACCACGTGCTCGAGCAGCGCCGCGGCCGGGCCGTGCAGGTTCAGGCCGCGCGCGGCGTCGAGCGCGAGCCTGCCGTCGACGTCGACCGCATACGGGCCGTGCGATTTCAGGTCGCCGCTCGCGCGCACGGGGCCGCCGAGGAAGCGTCCGGACAGGTTGTTCAGCGACGCACCCGCTTCGGTGAAACGCACGTCGCCGCGCAGCGCGGACAGCGGCGGCACGCCGTCGGTCGACAGCGTGTTGCCGCCGAACGCGAGCGTGCCCTCGACGTGCGTATGCGGATGCGCGACGTGCTGCGGGATCGTCAGCTTCAGCGCGAGCGCGGCCGGCCCCTGCGCGTCGATCTTCTCGCCGACGTGCCCGCTGATCATGCCGAGCGAGCTGTTGTCCGCGTAGTCGATCAGGTCGGCGAGCGGCCCTTGCGCGTGCCCTTCGATGATCAGCGGCGACTCGGCCGGGTGGCCGAGATCCGTGATCCGGCCGCTCACCTTGTTCAGCGCGACGCGCTTGTAGTGCGCGCGGTCGATATCGAAGCGCAGCTTGTTCTGTTCGAGCTCGAACACGCCGTCGATGCCCGAGAGTGCCGGCCACACGCTCGGCGTGCCGTTCGCGAGCTTGCGCGGCGGGTACGGCGTCGGCTCGAACTGTCCGCCCGTGAACGGCGCGACGATATGGAATACGCCGCCGCTCGGGTTGTGCTCGTACGGGAAGGTCTCGAGCGGGCCGCGCGCGACGATCGATGCGCCTTTCGTGACCTGCCCGGCCTGCAGCGCATGGCCGAGATACTGGCGCAGGTGCTCGGCCATGCCGGTCGGCAGGTAGCGCGGGATGCGGGCGACCGCCGCGCGCGCGAAATCGGCGCGCAGGTCGAGCGAGCCGCGGCCGTGGCCGGGGTTCGTATAGCTGCCCGACACCGCGATCTCGGCGTCCGGGTTCGATACGAGCAGGTCGGGCACCGTCACGTCGACGCGCGCGTGCTTGTCGCCCGGCGCCGGCGTGACGACCCATTTCGCGTTGCCGCGCAGCCGGTCGAACGTGAGGCGCGGCTCGTCGAACTCGCCGGGCACCGTGACCGCGGCGTTGACCGTGTCGAAATGCGCGGCGCCGCCTGTCTCGTTCGCGTCGACGCGGCCCCACAGGTTCTCGATCCCCGGCCAGCCGGCGCGCGGATGGCCATGTGCGGACAGCCCGGGCGGCGGCTCCTGCGCGGCAAAGCTGATGCCCTGCAGGTCGCCGGCGAAGCGGTAGCGGACGACCGGCGCGGCGCCGGTGCGTTTCTCTTCTTCGGCGAGCTCGGCCTTCGCGGGCTTCGCGCGCTCGACCTCGATGTGATAGTTCGACACCATCCCGCGCGGGTCGACCCGCACGAGTTCGTTGCGCAGGTGGGCCGGCAGCGGCAGCCCACGGATGAATTCGCTGAGGATGCCGAGATCGACGCGGTCGCCGGCCACGCTGATCAACTGCCCCTGGCTCGCGGACGGCACCCGGTAGCGCGCGGTGAGCGTCGCCATGCCGAGCGAGCGGGCGAGCGGCGTGCCGTCCGGCAGCGGCGGCTGGCCCAGCTCCGCGTGAAAGCGCGACAGATGCAGCGTGTAGTCGTGGCCGGTGTCCATCGTCATGTCCCAGCCGAAGCGCGCGATCGGCACGTCGAGCCGCGGCTGTGTCGGGCGCACGCGCAGCGCGACGTCCGCGCCCTGCAGCGCGCCGCCCGCGGAGCGCAGCCGGCCGTTCCGGAAGGTCGCCCAGATCGCGTTGTCGATCTGGCCCGCGTGCACCGTGAGCGGCATGTTGATATAGCGCGCGAGCGTCGGCAGGTCGACCGGGCCGGTCGACAGGTACGCGTCGCCGGTCCAGTTCGCCGGCTTGCCGATCGGTGCGAGCGGGTTGTGCGTGAAGCGCGCACGGAAATCGAGCGGGCCGCGCAGCAGCGTGCCGTTCGCGGGCGCCTGCAGCGCCGCCTTGTGGACGCGGCCGTCGTTGAGCACCGCGAGCCGGATCCCGGATAGCGCGAGTTCCGGCGCGTCGTGCTTGGCGTCACGCCAGCGCAGCGTGCCGCCGCGCAGCACGATCGCCTCCTGCTTGAGAAGCCAGGTGCTGAACGTGTCGTTGCCGCCGTGGGTGGTCGGCACGCCGACGCCGGCGATGAAGAGCGCGCCGTCCGCGCTGCGCTCGACGATCAGGTCCGGCTGGTCGACGATCAGGCTCGACAGTGCGGGCGACAGGCGCAGCAGCGACATCCACGATAGCGCGGCCGTCGCATGCGGCACCGACAGCGCGACCTGGCCGTCGCGGCCACGGATCGTCAGTGCGGTGACTTCGACGCCCGGCTGCATGCCGGACCAGTGCGGGGAAAGCTTGCCGATCGAAAGCTGCGCATGCAGCTTCGCGGACACGAACTGCTCGATCTTCGGCCGGAAGTCGTCGATGCGGGGCAGCAGCACGTAGCGCAGCCCGAGGAATGCGCCCGACGCGACGAAGTAGGTGCCGAGCCCGACCGCCAGCGTCACCTTGAACACGCGGCGCAGAACCGGATGATCGTGCTTCGGAGGTCCCGCTTCGGGCAGTGCTACGGCGGATTCCTGACTGTCGGACATGCTGCGGACGGGCGGCGATATGGTAGTTTTGCGAACTGACGTTGAAATGTATCACACGGGTTCGTGCCGGCGGCCGTTGCGGCGGTGCGGCACGGACTGACCCTTCTGCAAGGCCGCTTCCCGATGACCGACGCTTCCGCCCTGATCAGCACGTCCTATTCCCATTACGTCGCACGCGCGGTCGCCGCGCGCCCCGCGCTCGCCGGACAGATCGCCGCGTGGGCGGCCGCGCCGCTCGCCCGCGCGCAGCTCGACGCGCGGCTCACCGAACTGCTCGCACTGCCCGCGGGCGTCGCGGCGCCGACCGAAGACCAGTTCAGGAAAGCGCTCAGGCAACTGCGCGCCGAAGTGATCGGCGCGGTCGCCGAGCGCGATCTGCGCGGGCTTGCCGACGTCGCCGAGGTCACGGGCGCGATGACCGATCTCGCCGAGGTCGCCGTGCAGCGCGCGCTCGCGCTGCTGTCGGCCGAGCTCGAGGCACTGTACGGCGAGCCGCGCGGCGCCGACGGCCAGCGCGTCGTGCTCGGCGTGGTCGGGATGGGCAAGCTCGGCGGGCGCGAGCTGAACGTGTCGTCCGACATCGACCTGATCTTCGTCTACGAAGACGACGGCGAGACGACCGGCGGCAGCCGCGCGGCGCTGTCGACGCAGGAATACTTCACGCGGCTCGGCCGACGCCTGATCGGCGTGCTGTCCGAAGTGACGGCCGACGGCTACGTGTTCCGCGTCGACATGCGGCTGCGCCCGAACGGGGATTCCGGGCCGCTCGTCTGCAGCCTCGGGATGCTAGAGGAATACTTCTACGTGCAAGGGCGCGAGTGGGAGCGCTACGCGTGGATCAAGGGCCGGCTCGTGTCCGAAGGGCACAGCGACGCCGCGCAGCGGCTCGAGACGCAGCTCGATGCGATCGTCAAGCCGTTCGTCTACCGGCGTTATCTCGATTTCGGCGTGATCGGCGCGATCCGTTCGCTGCATCAGCAGATCCGCCAGGAGGCCGCGCGCCGCGCGTCGATGCGGCCGGACAAGGCCGACGACATCAAGCTCGGACGCGGCGGGATCCGCGAGATCGAGTTCAGCGCGCAGGTATTCCAGTTGATCCGCGGCGGGCAGGATGCCGGGTTCCGCGTGCGGCCGACGCTCGCGGTGCTGCGCCATGCGCAAGCGCGCGGGCTGATCGGCGATGACGTCCAGGCGGGGCTGACCGATGCTTACAATTTCCTGCGCACGCTCGAGCACCGGCTGCAATATCGCAACGACGCGCAGACGCACGCGATGCCGGTCGACGCCGACGAGCGCGCGGCGCTCGCGGCATCGCTCGGCTTTGCCGACTACGCGGCGCTGATGACGGTGCTCGACGGTCATCGCACGTTCGTCGAGGCGCAGTTCGACCAGATCTTCGCGGACAAGGTCAACGGCGGGCAGGGTTGCGGCGCGGCGGAGGACAGCGCGGCCGCATGGATCTGGAGCGGCGCGCTCGCCGACGACGGCGCGGACGACGCGCTGACGGCCCGCCTCGACGGCCTCGGCTTTCGCGATCCGGACGCGGTGCTCGCGCGGTTGCGCGCGGTCTGGCAATCGTCGCGCTACACGGGGCTGCCGGAAAAGAGCCGGCAGCGCTTCGACACCGTCGCGCAGCGCGCGCTCGAGGCGGCGCCGCGGATCGACGCCGCGCACCGCGACGACACGATCGTGCGGCTCTTCGACCTGCTCGAGACGGTCAGCCGGCGCGGCGTCTACCTCGCGCTGCTGACCGAATATCCGGCCGCGCTCGACCGCGTGCTGTCGGTGCTCGGCGCGACGCGCTGGGGCGGCGGCTACCTGATCCGGCACCCGCAACTGCTCGACGAGCTGCTCGACGACGAGGCGATCGCGAGCCCGTTCGACTGGCCGGCGTTCAAGCACGCGCTGCGCGCGCGCCTCGCCGCAGCCGACGGCCCCGAGCAGCAGATGGACCTGCTGCGCCACGCGCAGCACGCGGAGGTATTCCGCATCCTGCTGATCGACCTCGCGGGGCAGCTGTCGGTCGAGCACGTCAGCGACCGGCTGTCGGAGCTCGCCGACGCGGTGCTCGACGTGACGATCGAGGTCGTCTGGTCGCAGCTCGCGAAACGCCACTGCGACGTGCCGAAATTCGCGGTGATCGCATACGGCAAGCTGGGCGGCAAGGAGCTCGGCTACGCGTCGGATCTCGACCTGATCTTCCTGTACGACGACCCGGACGACCGGGCGGCGGACGTCTACACGACCTTCACCCGCCGGCTGATCACGTGGCTGACGACCGCCACCGGCGCCGGTGCGCTGTTCGACATCGACCTGCGGCTGCGGCCGAACGGCGAAGCCGGGCTGCTCGTCACCGATCTCGACGCGTTCCGCCGCTACCAGCTGCGCGAGGGCGATGCGGCGAACACTGCGTGGGTCTGGGAGCACCAGGCGCTGACGCGCGCGCGCTACAGCGCGGGCGATGCGCAGATCGGCACTGTGTTCGAGGCAATCCGCGATCAGGTGCTGACGACGCCGCGCGACGCAGCCGTGCTCGCGACGGAAATCGTCGGCATGCGCGACAAGGTGTTTGCCGGCCATCCGAACCACACCGAGCTGTTCGACCTGAAGCACGACCGGGGCGGGATGGTGGACATCGAGTTCATCGTCCAGTTCTGGGTGCTGCTGCACGCGTCGCGCGATCCGGAACTGATCCGCAATACGGGCAACATCGCGCTGCTGCGCGAGGTCGCGCGCTTCGGGCTGATGAGCGACGCGGAAGCCGAACGCGTCGGCGCCGCGTATCGCAAGTACCGGAAGCTGCAGCACAAGCTGCGGCTCGACGGGATGGAGAAGGCGCGGGTCGATCCGGCGCTCGTCGCCGACGAGCGGGCGGTGGTGACGGCGCTTTGGGAGCGGGTGTTCGGGGCGATTGAAACGGGCGTTTGAACGGCCCGTCAGGCCGCCAGCATTTCCTTCGCGTGCTTGCGCGTGGTCGCGGTGATCTCGAGGCCGCCGAGCATCCGCGCGACTTCCTCGATACGGCTCGCCTTGTCGAGCGGGACGACCGTCGACACGGTGCCGCCGTTGTGGTCCGCCCCCTTGGCGACCTGGTAGTGCTGGTCGCCGCGCGCCGCAACCTGCGGCAGGTGGGTCACGCACAGCACCTGTCGGTCGCGGCCGAGCTGATGCAGCAGGCGGCCGACCACCTCGGCGACGCCGCCGCCGATTCCCGTATCGACTTCGTCGAAGATCAGCGTCGGCGTCGGACTCGCGGCGCTCGCGATGACCGCGAGCGCGAGGCTGATCCGCGCGAGCTCGCCGCCCGACGCGACCTTCGCGAGCGGCCGCAGCGGCACGCCCGGGTGACCGGCGACGCGGAACTCGACCTGCTCGAGCCCGTGCGGGCCGCCGTCGGCGAGCGGAACGAGTGTGACGTCGAAGCTGCCGCCCGCCATCGACAGCTCCTGCATGCCGGCCGTCACTGCCGTGCCGAGCGCCTTGGCGGCCTGCGTGCGGGCCTTCGACAGGCGCTTCGCGTCGGTGACATACGCGTCCCATGCCTTGGCCTGCGCGGCTTCCAGCGCGCCGAGGTCGGCGGCCGCATCGAGCGCGGCAAGCTGCGCGCGCCGCGCCGCGTGCTCTTCGTGCAGCGTATCGGGCGGCAGGCGGAACTTGCGGGCGGTCGAATGCAGCGCGTCGAGACGCGTTTCGACCTGCGCGAGCCGGTTCGGGTCGAGGTCGAGACGCTGCGCATAGTGCGACAGCGAATAGACGGCCTCCTGCAGCTGGATTTCGGCCGGCTCGAGCGACGCGAGCGCGTCGCCGAGCGCCGGATCGTAGTCGGCGAGGCTGCGCAGCTTCGACACGATCGCGCCGAGCTGCGCGAGCATCGCGTCGTCGGCTTCGGACAGCGCGTTGAGCGCGCCCTGCACGCCATCGATCAGGTTCGCCGAATGCGACAGGCGCTTGTGTTCATTGCTCACTTCGTCCCATTCGCCGGGTTGCGGCGCGAGCTTGTCGAGCTCGGCGAGCTGCCACGCGAGCTTCTCGCGTTCGAGCTGCAGCTCGCGCTCGTGCGCCTTCGCCGCGTCGATCGCCTGGGTTGCGTCGCGCCACACGCGCCATGCGCGCGCGACGTTCGCGGCGTCGGCGACGAGCCCCGCGTGCGTGTCGAACAGCTCGCGCTGCGCGTCCGGCCGCATCAGCAGCTGGTGCGCGTGCTGGCCGTGGATGTCGACGAGCATCTCGCCGACTTCGCGCAACTGCGCGAGCGTCGCGCTCGTGCCGTTGATGAACGCGCGCGAACGGCCGTTTGCGTCGATGACGCGCCGCAGCATCACGACGTCTTCGGTGTCGAACGCGTGCTCGTCGAGCCAGCGCGCGACGCGGTCGTGCGGCGTGAATTCGGCGGTGATGTCGGCGCGGCTGCAGCCGGCGCGCACGACGCTCGCGTCGGCGCGCTCGCCGAGCGCCAGCGCGAGCGCGTCGATCAGGATCGATTTGCCGGCGCCGGTTTCGCCGGAAAAGACGGTAAAGCCGCTGTCGAATTCGAGGTCGAGCGCGGCGACGATGACGAAGTCGCGGATCGAGAGGTGGCGGAGCATGGTATCGGGCGGTTGTGCGTCAGGACGCCGTGTCGTCGTCTTCTTCGGGTGATGCGTGCTCGTTCCAGTGCAGCTTCTTGCGCAGCGTCGCGTAATAGCTGTAGCCGATCGGATGCAGGAACGGCACCGTGTGCTTCGAGCGGCGCACCTCGATCGTGTCGTTCAGCTCGAGCGCGGTGAACGACTGCATGTCGAAGTTCACGTTGACGTCGCGGCCGCTGACGATCTGGATCGCAATCTTCGTGTCGTCCGGCAGCACGATCGGCCGGTTCGACAGCGCGTGCGGCGCGATCGGCACGAGCACGATGCCCTGGAGCTGCGGGTGCAGGATCGGCCCCGCCGACGACAGCGCATACGCGGTCGAGCCGGTCGGCGTCGCGACGATCAGGCCGTCCGAGCGCTGGTTGTACATGAACCGGCCGTCGACCGACGCGCGCAGCTCGACCATCCCGGAGACGCCGCTGCGGTTCACGACGACGTCGTTGAACGCGAGTGCGTGGTAGATCGGCTCGCCGTCGCGCACGATCCGCGCCTCGAGCAGCGATCGCTCCTCGCGCTCGAACTTGCCTGCCAGCATCACGGGGACGCGCGCCTGCATGTCGGCCGCCGCGATGTCCGTGATGAAGCCGAGCCGCCCGTGGTTGATCCCGATCAGCGGCGTCTTGTACGGCGCTAGCTGCCGGCCGATGCCGAGCATCGTGCCGTCGCCGCCGAGCACGACCGCCACGTCGGCACGCGCCCCGATTTCGGCCGGGGTGAGCGCCGGGTAGCCAGCGATGCCGATCTCGCGCGCAGTGTCGGCTTCGAATACGACCTCGAAACCCTGCTTCGCGATACAGGCGGCCAGCGTCGCGAGCGGCTCGGCGATGCCGGGCGTGTTGCTCCGGCCGACGAGCGCGACAGTATGGAACTGATTACCGGTTTTCATGGCGGCATTACACCATAGCTCGTTGACGAAAAGAACCGTTTGCGGCCCCGGGCGCCGCGTCCGGCCCGATTGCATGTCGGGCGCGGCCACTCGCCGCAGTCGCGCGGTTGCGCTAAAATTTTCCACCATGCTAGATCCTCGCGCACGAACCCTCCTGAAAACCCTGATCGAACGGTATATCGCCGACGGTCAGCCGGTCGGATCGCGCACGTTGTCCCGTTATTCCGGGCTCGAGCTGAGCCCGGCGACGATCCGCAACGTGATGTCCGACCTGGAGGAGCTCGGCCTCGTTTCGAGCCCGCACACGTCGGCCGGCCGCGTGCCGACGCCGCGCGGCTATCGGCTGTTCGTCGACACGATGCTGACGGTCGACGCGCCGATCGACGCGGACGCAGTCGCCCGCCAGGTGCAGACCACGCTGCAGGCCGGCGAGCCGCAGCAGAGGGTGGTCGCGGCCGCGGCGAGCGTGCTGTCGAACCTGTCGCAGTTCGCGGGCGTCGTGCTGACGCCGCGCCGCAGCCACGTGTTCAAGCAGATCGAGTTCATGCGCCTGTCGGACAAGCGCATCCTGCTGATCATCGTCACCCCCGAGGGCGATGTGCAGAACCGGATGCTCGCGACCCCGCGCGACTATTCGCCGTCGCAGCTGACCGAGGCATCGAACTACATCAACGCGCATTTCGCCGGACTGTCGTTCGACGAGGTGCGGCGCCGCCTGCGCGACGAGATCGACCAGCTGCGCGGCGACATGACCACGCTGATGCACGCAGCCGTGACCGCGAGCACCGAGGTGCCGGACACCGAGGACACCGTGCTGATCTCCGGCGAGCGCAACCTGCTCGAGGTCGCGGACCTGTCGTCCGACATGGCGCGGCTGCGCAAGCTGTTCGACGTGTTCGACCAAAAGACCGGCCTCCTGCAATTGCTCGACGTGTCGAGCCACGCCCAGGGCGTGCAGATCTTCATCGGCGGCGAATCGACGCTCGTGCCGATCGAGGAAATGAGCGTCGTCACCGCGCCTTACGAGGTGAACGGCAAGATCGTCGGCACGCTTGGCGTGATCGGCCCGACCCGCATGGCGTACAACCGGGTGATCCCGATCGTCGACATCACCGCGCGGCTGCTGTCGCTCACGCTCAGCCAGCAATAGTCAGCCTTCACCAGCCTTCACCAGCCTTCACCGGCAAAAGCCCGTCCCGCCATCGTGCCGCGGCGCGCCGCGCGCCGCAATCGGCCGAACGGCCAGTCACCGCGTCCGGGACGGCCCGCTATAATTGAAAGCCGTCCGGTTCCGTGCCCCGTGCACGTACTTTTTATGCGCTTCGATCTTGAGCCGCCATCGAGCGTCGCGGCCGCCCATCGCATCGCGGTGCTGCTGATCAATCTCGGCACACCTGACGCACCGACGCCGCGCGCGGTCCGGCGCTATCTCGCCGAATTCCTGTCCGATCCCCGCGTCGTCGAAATCCCGCAGGCGATCTGGCAGGTTCTGCTGCGCACGCTCATCCTGCCGCTGCGCGGCCGCGCGTCCGCGAAGAAGTACGCGGCCGTCTGGATGCCCGAGGGCTCGCCGCTGCGCGTGCACACCGAGCGCCAGGTCGAAGGCGTGCGGCACCTGCTCGCGTCGAACAGCTATCACGTGCTGGTGGACTACGCGATGCGCTACGGCAGCCCGAGTCTCCCGCAGGTGCTCTCGCAACTGAAGCGCGCAGGCGTCGAGCGGGTGCTGCTGATGCCGATGTATCCGCAATACTCGGCGTCGACGACTGCGACGGCGTTCGACGCCGCCTTCGACGCGCTCGCGCGCATGCGCAACCAGCCGGAAATCCGCACGGTGCGCCATTACGCCGACCATCCGGCGTATATCCACGCGCTTGCCGAGCAGGTGCGCCAGTATTGGGCGCAGCATGGCCGGCCCGATTTCGCGGCCGGCGACAAGCTCGTACTGAGCTTCCACGGCGTGCCGAAGCGCACGCTCGACCTCGGCGATCCGTATCACGACCAGTGCCAGCAGACGGCCGCGCTGCTGATGGCCGCACTCGGGCTGTCGACGATCGAATGTCGCGTGACCTTCCAGTCGCGTTTCGGCAAGGCCGAATGGCTGCAGCCGTACACCGCACCGACGCTGCGCGAGCTCGGCGCGGCCGGCGTGCGGCGCGCGGACGTGTTCTGCCCGGGCTTTACGGCCGACTGTCTCGAGACGATCGAGGAGATCGGGATGGAGGTGCGCGACGAATTCATCGCCGGTGGCGGCCAGGCGTTCCATCGCATTCCGTGCCTGAACGGCGCACATGCGTGGATCGGCGCGCTGGGCGAGATCGTCGCGGAAAATCTGCAGGGCTGGCCGGTCAAGGCGGCGCAGCCGGAAACGGTAGGCTGAAGCGATGAATTACAGGATTTCCACCGAACCGGGCGCAAAGCTGCGCATCGACAAGTGGCTGTGGGCCGCACGGTTCTTCAAGACGCGTACGCTCGCGGCCGACGCGGTCGAAAAGGGCCGGGTGCGGATCGGCGGCGCGCCGGTGAAGCCGGCCAAGGAAGTGCGGGTCGGCGACGAGGTCGAGATTGCGATCGAAGGCATCGTCTGGCACATTGCCGTGCTGGGCATCTGCGACTTGCGCGGGCCGGCGAGCGTCGCGCAGACCCTTTATGCGGAGACGGAAACCAGCCGGGCCGCGCGGCTCGCCGAGCAGGAGCGGCGCCGGACGTACCGCGAGCCGGCTGCCGAGCTGCACGGCCGGCCGACGAAACGCGACCGCCGCATCATCGACAGATTTTCTGGTGGGGACTGAACATCTGGTCAAGCGTCGCCTGCACGCTTCCGTATTCGGTCGTGCGGTCGGTGACCGCCCCGGACAGGCAGATGGTGGTGGTGCCGGCAATGAGTACCAGCGCGACCACCGATATGGCAAAGGTCAGTTTCACGGTACTCCCCTCGAGAAGACGGGTGAAAACAGCGCCAGGTGGTTGTCAGGCGGCGGACAGGTCAGGGTAAACGAGCTTCGCCGACGCCTGAGATGCAGTGTAGTGCAGCCCCCGGAGGCCAGCCAGTACTTGCCTGGTAAGCGTTGTTACAGGCCGTTTCGCCCGATTGGCGGGGCGTGCGGGCCGTGCACCGGCAGGCTGCGCGCTTGTTTCGCGGCATTGGCGAATCCGCACGAATAACCCTCTTGAAAATGCTGTTTTCGTTCTTATCTGCACCACTAATGTGCGGTGCCGCCGGGCTTTCGTCCGATGGTTGCCGATTTGGCTTCAACCTCTAATCGACTTTCAGCGACATGGAAAACACGCAAGAGAACCCGGCTACCCAATCGGCCGAAGACATCGGTAGCGAGACGCAGGCAGCGCAAGGCGCCGCGCCGGCAGCCGTTGCCGCCGAAGCGGCGCTCGCCGAGGCTCAAGCCAAGGTCGCCGAGCTGCAGGAAAGCTTCCTGCGGGCGAAGGCCGAAACCGAGAACGTGCGCCGCCGTGCGCAGGACGACGTCGCGAAGGCACACAAGTTCGCAATCGAAAGCTTTGCCGAGCATCTGCTGCCAGTGCTGGACAGCCTCGAGGCGGCAGTCGGCGACACCTCCGGCGATCTCGCGAAGGTGCGCGAAGGCGTCGAGCTGACGCTGCGCCAGCTGACGAACGCGCTCGAGAAGGGCCGCGTGGTCGCGATCAACCCGGTCGGCGAAAAATTCGATCCGCATCAGCACCAGGCGATCTCGATGGTGCCGGCCGACCAGGAACCGAACACCGTCGTCGCCGTGCTGCAGAAGGGCTACACGATTGCCGACCGCGTGCTGCGTCCGGCGCTCGTGACCGTCGCGCAACCGAAGTAAGGCCGCTGCAATGGCCGTCGCCGGCGTCGATCCGGCCGCATTTGACGCGTTCGGCATGCAGGCGCTGTCGGCCGACACGTTCGACGCCGGTCTCGCGAGCGCGGGCGACGCGCTCGCCGTCGTGTTCTTCTGGGGCGTCGACTGCTTCAACTGCGAAATTGCGAAGAAGGCGATGCTCGCCCAGCCGGACGCGATCCGCGCGCTCGAGCTGAAGTGGTTCCATCTCAACGTGTATGAACACCACGCGCTGGGGCGCCGCTTCGCGCTGCACGGCGTGCCGACATGGTTCTTCTTCCATCGGGGCAAACGGCTTGGCCGGGCGACTGGCTGGCATGGCCTCGCGCAGTTCCAGGCGGCCGTGGCGGCCGCGCGGGCGAAGATCGTGGCAGCCGGTAATCCTGGCGCCGGCGCGGCGGCCGGTGCGGCAATCGGCGACCGGGCGGCCGATTGAAAAAATTTAATAGCCGCATCGCTTGTCGGGTCTTGAAAACGGTGCGGCCGGACGCATTTCGGGAACAGAGTTGAATTCGGCGCGCGAAACGGCCGCAAAATGGCGGGTTTCGCGCAGCAATCAAGGATTTCTGGAGATTAGGAAAAATGGGAAAGATCATCGGTATTGACCTCGGCACCACGAACTCGTGCGTCGCGATCATGGAAGGCAACCAGGTCAAGGTCATCGAGAACTCGGAAGGCGCCCGTACGACGCCGTCGATCATTGCCTACATGGACGACAACGAAGTGCTCGTTGGCGCGCCGGCCAAGCGTCAATCGGTGACGAACCCGAAGAACACGCTGTTCGCGGTCAAGCGCCTGATCGGCCGCCGCTTCGAAGAGAAGGAAGTCCAGAAGGACATCGGCCTGATGCCGTACGCGATCGTCAAGGCGGACAACGGCGACGCATGGGTCGAAGCGCACGGCGAGAAGCTCGCGCCGCCGCAAGTGTCGGCCGAAGTGCTGCGCAAGATGAAGAAGACGGCTGAAGACTACCTCGGCGAGCCGGTCACGGAAGCCGTGATCACGGTGCCGGCGTACTTCAACGACAGCCAGCGCCAGGCAACCAAGGATGCGGGCCGCATCGCGGGCCTCGAAGTCAAGCGGATCATCAACGAGCCGACCGCGGCCGCGCTCGCGTTCGGCCTCGACAAGGTCGAGAAGGGCGATCGCAAGATCGCCGTGTATGACCTCGGCGGCGGCACGTTCGACGTGTCGATCATCGAGATCGCGGACGTCGACGGCGAAATGCAGTTCGAAGTGCTGTCGACCAACGGCGACACGTTCCTCGGCGGCGAGGACTTCGACCAGCGCATCATCGATTACATCATCGGCGAGTTCAAGAAGGAGCAGGGCGTCGACCTGTCGAAGGACGTGCTCGCGCTGCAGCGCCTGAAGGAAGCCGCTGAAAAGGCGAAGATCGAGCTGTCGTCGAGCCAGCAGACCGAAATCAACCTGCCGTACATCACGGCGGACGCATCGGGCCCGAAGCACTTGAACCTGAAGATCACCCGCGCGAAGCTGGAAGCGCTGGTCGAGGATCTGGTCGAGCGCACGATCGAGCCGTGCCGCATCGCGATCAAGGACGCGGGCGTCAAGGTGTCGGACATCGACGACGTGATCCTGGTCGGCGGCCAGACGCGCATGCCGAAGGTGCTGGAGAAGGTCAAGGAATTCTTCGGCAAGGATCCGCGCCGTGACGTGAACCCGGACGAAGCCGTCGCAGTTGGCGCGGCGATCCAGGGCCAGGTGCTGTCGGGCGACCGCAAGGACGTGCTGCTGCTCGACGTGACCCCGCTGTCGCTCGGCATCGAGACGCTCGGCGGCGTGATGACGAAGATGATCAACAAGAACACGACGATCCCGACCAAGCACGCGCAGGTGTACTCGACCGCGGACGACAACCAGGGCGCCGTGACGATCAAGGTGTTCCAGGGCGAGCGCGAAATGGCAGCCGGCAACAAGCTGCTCGGCGAGTTCAACCTGGAAGGCATCCCGCCCGCACCGCGCGGCGTGCCGCAGATCGAAGTGACCTTCGACATCGACGCGAACGGCATCCTGCACGTCGGCGCGAAGGACAAGGCGACCGGCAAGGAAAACAAGATCACGATCAAGGCGAACTCGGGCCTGTCCGAGTCGGAAATCGATCAGATGATCAAGGACGCGGAAGCGAACGCGGCGGAAGACCACAAGCTGCGTGAGCTGGCCGATTCGCGCAACCAGGGCGACGCACTCGTGCACAGCACGAAGAAGGCGCTGACCGAGTACGGCGACAAGCTGGACGCGGGCGAGAAGGAGAAGATCGAGGCCGCGCTGAAGGAGCTCGAGGAAGTCCTGAAGAACACCGCGAGCGACAAGGCCGCGATCGATGCGAAGGTCGAAGCTGTCGCGACGGCCTCGCAGAAGCTCGGCGAGAAGATGTACGCCGACATGCAGGCGCAGCAGGCAGGCGCGGCTGGTGCGGCGGGCGCAGCGGAAGGCGCGGCCCACGCCGGTGCGCAGCAGGCTGCGGACGACGTCGTCGACGCCGAGTTCAAGGAAGTGAAGAAGGACTGAGCCGGGTTGTAACAGCACCGTATGCCGCGCGCGAACCGCGCGCGGCGCGGCTGACCATACGGCTGCAAAGCGGTCTGTCTTTCCTTCCGGATGGCCGGATCGACTCTACGCCTGGCGGGCTTCGCGGCCCTCCGGGCACATTTGTTTTTTGGCGGGCGCTGCGCACGCCGTCCCCGGACGGCGCATCGCAACGCCAGACGAGTCGCGAGACTTTACTGCAGGCGAAAGGAGCCGTTGCGTGCCTCAGGCGTGACGGCAGTGAATCGATATGGCGAAACGGGATTACTACGAGGTTCTGGGCGTCGCGAAGAATGCGAGCGACGACGAAATCAAGAAGGCATATCGCAAGCTTGCGATGAAGTATCACCCTGACCGCAATCCGGACAACAAGGATGCGGAAGAGCATTTCAAGGAGGCGAAGGAAGCCTACGAAATGCTGTCGGATGGCCAGAAGCGGGCCGCGTACGACCAGTACGGCCACGCGGGCGTCGATCCGAACATGGGCGGTGCGGGCGCACAGGGCTTCGGCGGCTTTGCCGACGCGTTCGGCGACATCTTCGGCGACATCTTCGGCCAGGCGGCGGCGGGTGGTCGCGGCGGCCGCGGCGGTCCGCAGGTGTATCGCGGCGCGGACCTGCGCTACAGCATGGAAATCACGCTCGAGCAGGCCGCGCACGGCTACGACACGCAGATTCGCGTGCCGAGCTGGGTGTCGTGCGAGATCTGCCACGGTTCGGGCGCGAAGCCGGGCACCAAGCCCGAAACCTGCCCGACCTGTCACGGCCAGGGCACGGTGCGGATGTCGCAGGGCTTCTTCAGCATCCAGCAGACCTGCCCGAAGTGTCACGGCAGCGGCACCTATATTCCCGAGCCGTGCGCGCACTGCCACGGGTCGGGCAAGGTGAAGGAAACCAAGACGCTCGAAGTGAAGATCCCGGCAGGGATCGACGACGGCATGCGGATCCGCTCGGCCGGCAACGGCGAGCCGGGCATCAACGGCGGGCCGCCGGGCGACCTGTACGTCGAGATCCACATCAAGCCGCACGCGGTGTTCGAGCGCGACGGCGACGACCTGCATTGCCAGATGCCGATCCCGTTCACGACCGCCGCGCTCGGCGGTGAGATCGAGGTGCCGACGCTGGCCGGCCGTGCGAGCTTCCCGGTGCCGGAAGGCACGCAGTCGGGCAAGACGTTCCGCCTGCGCGGCAAGGGCATCAAGGGGCTGCGGGCGAGCATCGCCGGCGATCTGTACGTGCACGTGCAGGTCGAGACGCCGGTGAAGCTGACCGACCCTCAGCGCGACCTGCTCAAGCAGTTCGAGAAGTCGCTGGCCGAAGGCGGCGCGCGCCACAGCCCGCAGAGCAAGAGCTGGTTCGACCGGGTGAAGAGCTTCTTCGAGTAACGGCATGACTGAAGGCAGCGAGAGCGCGCCGTTCGCGCTCTTGGACGATTGCGATTCGACCGCATCCGCGCGGTCGAGTCGCTTGTATACGGGTTTCGTGCGCGAGCGGGTGTGCGCCGATCCCGCGCAGCTCGACGCGATCGATGCGGCACTTGCGCAGGATCTGCGCGACGGGCTGCATGCGGTCGTCGTCGGCGACTACGAATTCGGACGCAACCTGCAATGGGCGCAGCCGGGCCAGGCCCCGCTGCGCTTTTTGCTGTTTGCGCGCTGCGAGCGGCTGTCGTGTGACGAAGTCGGCGCGTGGCTCGCGGAACGCGACGGCGGTGCGGCGTCGCCGTCGATCGCCGGCGTCGCACATGTGACGAAGAGCGTGACGCGCGACGAATTCGATACGGCGATCGCCGCCGTGCACGATGCATTGCGGGCGGGCGACTCGTATCAGGTCAACTACACGTACCGGCTCCATTTCGACGTGTTCGGCACGCCGCTCGCGCTGTACCGGCGGCTGCGCGCGCGTCAGCCGGTGCGCTACGGCGCGCTGATCGCGCTGCCGGGCGGTGCGTGGGTCGTGTCGTGTTCGCCGGAGCTGTTCGTCGAGAAGCACGGCGACGTGCTGCGCGCGCGGCCGATGAAGGGCACTGCACCGCGTTCGGATGACCCGCAGCGCGATGCCGACGCGGCCGCGTTCCTCGCGAGCGACCCGAAGAACCGCGCGGAGAACGTGATGATCGTCGACCTGCTGCGCAACGACGTGTCGCGGATCGCGCGCACGGGCACGGTCAAGGTGCCCGCGCTGTTCTCGGTCGAGCCGTATGCGTCGGTGTGGCAGATGACGTCGACCGTCGAGGCCGGATGGCGCGCCGGCACCACGTTTGCCGGCATGCTGCGCGCGCTGTTCCCGTGCGGCTCGATCACCGGCGCGCCGAAGCACCGGACGATGCAGTTGATCGACGCGATCGAGTCGACGCCGCGCGGCCTTTACACGGGTACGATCGGCTGGCTCGATGCGCCGAAGGAAGGCGTCGGCTGCGGCGATTTCTGCCTGTCGGTCGCGATCCGCACGCTGACGCTCGATGCGGTCGGCAACGGCGCGGCCAGCGGAGATCCGACCGTCGCACGCGGCCGGCGCACCGGCACGATGGGGGTCGGCGCGGGGATCGTCCTCGACAGCGTCGCCGCCGACGAATATGCGGAGTGCGAATTGAAAGCGCGATTCCTGACGGATGCCGACCCCGGCTTCCAGTTGTTCGAAACGACTTGCGCGACGCGTGCGGACGGCATTCGTCACGTCGACCGTCATCTCGCGCGGCTGCAACGCAGCGCGGACGCGCTCGGGTTCCGCTTCGACGCGGCGGCACTGCAGCGCGAAATCGACGCACGTTGCGCGGCGCTCGACGGCGACGGTCCGTACCGGATGAAACTGGCGCTGGCGAAGGACGGCACGGTCGAGATCACCGCCGCGCCGCTGAAGCCGCTGGCTGCGGGCGCCATTGGCGTGCTGCTCGCCGCCGACCACGGTTTCGCGCCGACGCATGCCGACGACGCGCTGCTGCTGCACAAGACGACCCGCCGCGCCGACTACGATCGTGCATGGCAGGCCGCCGAGGCGCTCGGCTGTTTCGACATGCTGTTCGTCAACGAGCGTGGTGAAGTGACGGAGGGCGGTCGCTCGAACCTGTTCGTGAAGCTCGACGGTCGTTGGGTGACGCCGCCGCTGTCGTGCGGCGTGCTGCCGGGCGTGATGCGCGGCGTGCTGCTCGACGATCCGTCGTTCGGCGCGACCGAGCGGGTCGTGACGCGCGACGACCTTGCGCGCGCGGAAGCGTTGCTGTTGACGAACGCGTTGCGCGGCGCGGTCGATGCTGTGCTGAAATGATGCGTGCGATGCGGCGCTAGACTGCCGTCGTCTCCGTGCACTAAGAAAAGCGCGGCGCCCTGTAACGGGGCGCCGCGCTTTTTCATGTCCGTCGGCCAGCGGCAGATCGCCGCCCGCGCGTCAGAACGAATGTTCCGGGCCGGGGAACGAGCCGTCCTTTACTGCGCGCACATAGGCTTCGACGGCCGCATGGATGTTCGGCTGGCCCTGCATGAAATCCTTCACGAAACGCGGCCGCTTGCCGGGGAAGATGCCGAGCATGTCGTGCAGCACGAGCACCTGGCCCGAGCAGTCCGCGCCCGCGCCGATGCCGATCGTCGGGATCTTCAGCATGTGCGTGACTTCCGACGCGACGAGCGTCGGCACCGCCTCGATCACCACGAGCTGCGCGCCCGCGTCCTCGATCGCGCGTGCGTCGCGCAGCAGCTGCGCGGCGCCGGACTCGGTCTTGCCCTGCACCTTGAAGCCGCCGAACGCATGCACCGACTGCGGCGTGAGGCCGACGTGCGCGCACACGGGCACCGAACGCTCGACGAGGAAGCGCACGGTGTCGGCGAGCCATTCGCCGCCTTCGAGCTTCACCATCTGCGCGCCTGCGCGCATCAGCTTGACGGCGCTCGAGAACGCATCGGCCGGCGTGCCGTACGTGCCGAACGGCAGGTCCGCGACGACCAGCGCATCCGGCTGCGCGCGCGCGACGCATGCGGTGTGGTACGCGATGTCGTCGAGCGTGACGGGCAGCGTGGTCGTGTGGCCCTGCAGCACGTTGCCGAGCGAATCGCCGATCAGCAGCACGTCCGCGCCCGCGCGGTCGAGCAGCGCGGCGAAGCTCGCGTCGTAGCAGGTCAGCATCGCGATCTTCTCGCCGGCGTCGCGCATTGCCTGCAGCTTGGGCACCGTCACGGCAGGCCGACTCGATTCCTGGAGATAGCTCATTGAAAATCCGGTTCGATGGGTGAAAAAGCGGCGAGACGCGTCAGCGCGTCGTCTCGCCCTTGACGAAGAACTCCTTGCGGCCACGCATCGTTTCGATGCGCTCGACCAGCAACGCGAGGTCTTCCGGGGATTCCAGCGGGTTCAGATGTTCGGCCGCGACCGTCAGCACCGGTGTGCGGTCGTAGTGATAGAAGAATTCGTTGTACGCGTCGACGAGCGCACGCAGATAGGTGTCGCCGATCTGCAATTCCATCGGCAGGCCGCGCTTCTGGATCCGCGCGAACAGCACCTCGGGGCTCGCCTGCAGGTACACGACGAGATCGGGTGCGGGCGCCTCGCGCACGTCCAGGTGCGCCGACAGCGCGCGATACAGCTGCCATTCGTCGTCGGGCAGGTTCAGCCGCGCGAAGATCTCGTTCTTCTGCGGCATGAAATCGGCGACGACCGGCCGGCCCGTTTCCAGGGCGCCGATCAGTTCGCGCGCCTGCTGCGCGCGTTGCAGCGCGAACGACAGCTGCGTCGGCAGCGCGTAGCGCGCGGTATCGCGATAGAAGCGGTCGAGGAACGGGTTGTCCTGCGGGCGTTCGAGCAGCGTCTGCATCGACCAGCGTTCCGCGAGCAGGCTCGCGAGCGTCGTCTTGCCGACGCCGATCGGGCCTTCGATCACGAGATAGCGGTGCGGCGCGCGCAGATCGGGCGCGGTGACGGTCAGCGGTGTCGGGTTCATTGGCAGCGGTCCTTGTCGGCGCTGTCGGCCAGCACCTTCTGCAGCAGGCACTGGCAGGTCTGGACTTTCTCGATGCGCTGGCTCGCGACCGCCGCGAGGAACGCGTCGGCGCGGCCACGTGCCGGGATGTCGAGCGCCGGCTCGATCTCGACGAGCGGCACGAGCGCGAACGCGCGATCGGTCAGGCGCGGGTGCGGCACGATCAGGTCGGGTTCGTCGATCGAGTCGGTGCCGAACAGCAGGATGTCGATGTCGAGCGTGCGCGGCGCGTTGCGGTACGGGCGCTCGCGCCCGAAGTGATGCTCGATCTTCTGGCAGATCGCGAGCAGGTCGCGCGCGACGAGCACGGTGTCGATCTTGACGACGCAGTTGTAGTAATCGTCGCCGCCCGCATCGACGGGCGCCGTGCGATACAGGCTCGACTTGTCGAGAATCATGATGGTGCGCTGCTGGGCGAGACACACCACCGCGTCCTTCAGGGTCTGGCGTGCATCGCCGAGATTCGCCCCCAGGCCGAGATATGCAACCGTCATGGCATCACTTCCTACGTCGTTCGCCGGCGAGCGCGTCAGTCTTCCGAATCGCCCGAATCGTCCGGGCCGCCCGGCGCCTGCTCGACGCCTTCGCCCGGCTTGCGATTCCTCGCACCGCCGCGGCGGCGCCGCTTGCGGGGCGATTTTTCCTTGGCCGCGCCCTGCGTGAGCAATGCCTCGCGGGCGGCCGCGTCGCCTTCGATGAAATCCGTCCACCACTGCCCGACGACCGGGTCCAGCTCGCCGGATTCGCAGCGTAACAGGAGGAAATCATACCCCGCTCTAAATCTTTGGTGTTCCAGCAGCCGCATCGCGCTGCGGCCCGAGCGCTTCTCGAGGCGCAGTTGCAGCCCCCAGATCTCGCGCATGTCGGCCGAATAGCGCTTGTGGATCGCGAGTTTCTCGGTCTGCATGTCGAGCACGTCGTCCATCGCGCGATGGAGTGCGGGCACCGGGAATTCGCCTTCGGCCGAGTACTGCTCGAAGCGCTGGCGCATGTCGTGCCACAGCAGCGTCGCGAACAGGAAGCCCGGCGACACCGGCTTGCCGGCGCGCACGCGCGCGTCGGTGTTGTTCAGCGCGAGCGTGATGAACTTCTCGCCCTGCGGCTGCTCGAGCACGACGTCGAGGAGCGGCAGCAGGCCGTGATGCAGGCCTTCCTTGCGCAGTTGCTTCAGGCACGCGAGCGCATGGCCGGACAGCAGCAGCTTCAGCATCTCGTCGAACAGCCGCGCGGCCGGCACGTTGTTGATCAGGTCTGCGAGCGCGTTGATCGGCTCGCGCGTATGCGGCTCGATGTCGAAGCCGAGCTTCGCCGCGAAGCGCACGACGCGCAGCATCCGCACCGGATCCTCGCGATAGCGGGTGGCCGGATCGCCGATCATCCGCAGCAGGCGGGCGCGCACGTCGGCCATCCCGTCGTGGTAGTCGAGCACCGTCTGCGTCGACGGGTCGTAGTACATCGCGTTGATCGTGAAGTCGCGGCGCGCGGCGTCTTCGTGCTGTTCGCCCCACACGTTGTCGCGCAGCACGCGGCCGCTCGCGTCGACCGCGTGCGTGCGCCGGTCGAGCTCGTCGCGCTTCAGGCGCTTCGGCGGTTCGTCCTCGGCGGGCGGCGCGTCGACGAGCGCGCGGAACGTCGACACCTCGATCAGCTCCTGGCCGAACTGCACGTGGACGATCTGGAAGCGGCGGCCGATCACGCGTGCGCGGCGGAACAGGCGCTGCACCTCGGTCGGCGTCGCGTCGGTCGCGACGTCGAAATCCTTCGGCGCGATGCCGAGCAGCAGGTCGCGGACCGCGCCGCCGACGATGAACGCGCGGAAGCCCGCCTGCTGCAGCGTGTCGGTCACGCGCACCGCGTTCTTCGAGATCAGCGCGGGATCGATGCCGTGCACGCTCACGGGCACGACGGTCGGCTCGTGGTTATGCGTCTTTCTGGCGGCCGCGCGTGCGCCTTTCGCGCCGCGCGGGGTGGCCGGGGTGTGCGGGATGGCCGTCGCTTCGGCCTGGGGTTGCACGGCGTCGTCCTGGCCGAGCAGCTTGCGGATGAATTTTTTGATCACGACGTTCAGAAAAGATCGAGGATGCGCCAGCCGCGGTTGCGTGCATGCGCGCGCAGCGTGTCGTCAGGGTTGGTCGCGATCGGGTCGGAGACCTTCTCGAGCAGCGGGATGTCGTTGTGCGAATCGCTGTAGAAGTAGCTGTGCCCGAAGTCGTCCCAGTGCTTGCCGAGCGACGCGAGCCACGCTTCGGTGCGGACGATCTTGCCTTCGCGATAGCTGGGCGTGCCGGTCGGCCGGCCCGTGTAAGGCGAATCGGGGTGGCCGTCGGTCGTCTCGACCTCGCAGGCGATCAGCGTGTCGACGCCGAACGCGCTCGCGATCGGCCGGGTGATGAACTCGTTGGTCGCGGTGACGATGCAGCACAGGTCGCCCGCATCGAGGTGCTCGCGCACGAGTTCGAGCGCGGCAGGCAGCATCGCGGGCCGGATCACCTCGTGCATGAACTGCTCGTGCCATTGCGCGAGCTGCGCGCGCGAATACTTCGCGATCGGCGTGAGCATCGCAGTGAGGTACGCGTGAATGTCGAGCTGGCCGGCCTTGTAGTCGGCGAAGAACTGGTCGTTCTGACGCGAGAAGCTTTCCGCGTCGACGATGCCGAGCTTCACCATGAAGCGGCCCCATTCGTGGTCGCTATCGGTCGGGATCAGCGTGTGATCGAGGTCAAAGAGTGCCAGATTAGTCATGGGAGCGCATTTTACTCGAAGCGGTTTGAGCCCGTGCCCGGCGGCACGATATCGTCGCCGGGGCGGGCCAGCATCCGGCGCAGCAGCGGTAGCGTGACGGCGCGCTTTTGCTCGAGCGAGAAGCGGTCGAGCGCATCGAGCAGCGCCATCAGGCTGGGCATGTCGCGGCGGAAATGGGTGAGCAGGTAGGCCGCGATGTCGTCGGTGAGCGAGATGCCGCGCTCTTTCGCCGCGACCTTCAGCACGGCGATCTTGCCGGCGTCGGACAGCGGCGTCAGGTGGAACACGAGGCCCCAGCCGAGGCGTGTGCGCAGGTCCTCGCGGACGTCGAGCGCGAGCGGCGCCGCGGGGCCGGCCGCGACGAACGCGCTCGACGGGTGCGCGCGCACCTCGTTGAACAGGTTGAACAGCGCGACCTGCTGCGTGTCGTTCATTGCGTCGCAGTCGTCGATCGCGTAGATCGCGACGCGCGGGTCGAACGTGAACGCGCCGAGCGGGCTTTGCGGCGTCAGGTAGCGTGCATAGCCGTACGACGCGTCGCACACGAGGGCCTGCAGCAGGTGACTGCGGCCGCTGCCGGGCTCGCCCCAGATGTAGAACGACCGGTCCGCCAGCGGACCCGCGGCAAGCGCGAGGTCGAGCTTCTGCAGCCGCGTGACGAGCTCGCCGTTCTCGCCCGTGATGAAATTGTCGAACGTGGCGGGTGGCGGCGTACCGAGATCGAGCGTCAATTGACGGGTAGCAGTCACAATGCGGATCGGTTGAAGTCGAGCGTGCCGAAGGCCGGGCCCGTGCCGGGGAGGGCCGCCGCGCCGGCCGCGCAGACCGGAAGGGCGTTGTGTAGGGAAAGA
>NZ_JAAGPL010000088.1:0-34470 GCF_017104785.1 Burkholderia sp. Ac-20353
CCCGATCCGAGGACCGGGCTCGCTGTCATCAAGCGCCCACACTTATCGGCTGTTAATTTTTAAAGAGCGTTACTGCGAGAAGCTTGGCTTTCTCAGCAGCGCTGCGTTTTCAGCAGCAGAGAAATGAAATTATGAACACTGTTTCGCAGTTCGTCAACAACTTTTTACTACATCGTTGCGACTGCGGGGTTCATCTTCCTTCGCCAGCCAAACGTCTAACCAGACATTCAACCAACTTCGCTTCCCCTTCTCCCGCGCCGCGTTGCCGTTAGCGCGAAAGAGGCGTGATTGTAGGCATCGGCCCCGACCTGCGCAAGGGGTTTGTGAAAGAAATTTAAAAGTCCCCGTGCGCTGCCGCGCACGGGGACTTTCAGGCAGACGAACCTGGCATCGCTGCCCACGTAGCCAACTCGCATCCATCTATATATAAGAGGAACGCGTGGCCGCTCGCGCGTCACTTCGCAGCAACAGTCGCCTGCAGCCGCTCGACAGGCACCGCTTCGGCCATCGCCGCATAACCGGCATCGCTCGGATGAATGCCGTCGCCACTGTCATAGCGGCGCTGCAGAACGCTCGGGCGCGCAGGATCACGCAGCGCCTGATCGAAATCGACAACGCCGTCGAACGCCCCGCCGCTCCGGATCCAGCGGTTCACGTCCAGACGGATCGCTTCGCGCCCGGCCGGCAGCGCCGCCGGCGTGAGCGTCGCGCCGAATACCTTCACCCCTTGGCGATGCGCAGCGTCGATCAGCCGTCGATAGCCGCCGATCAGCGAGTCAGCCGTGACCTGGGTATGCGGATCGTCGCAATCGAGGCCCGCACGGGGCGGCATCGCCGCGAAGTTGATATCGTTAATGCCAATCAGCAGGATCACCGCCTTTACGCCCGAGCGCGACAGCGCGTCGCGCTCGAAACGCGACTGCAGCGCAGTGCCGTAGCACGCCGAATCGCTGAGCAGGCGGTTGCCGCTGATCCCCAGATTCACGACACCGAGCGTATCCGAGCCCGATGTCACCAGCCGGCGCGCGAGCGCGTCCGGCCAGCGGTGATTCCGGTTAAGGCTCGAGCGCAGCCCGTCGGTGATCGAGTCGCCGATCGCCGCAACGCTCGCCCGCGCGGCCCCGCCCTCGACGGCCAATTCGGTCACCCACGCGTATTGGGTAAAGCGGGTCCGGAACGCGGCGGCGCTCGCGTCCTTCGTGTAGTCACCCTGCCCCGACACGTAATTCAACTGGTTCGACACCCGATGCCAGACCGCCATCTGCTGATGAGCGCCCATATATATAGACACGGCATACGGCCGGCCTGGCGTCACGTCGATCGCGACCGAATCGCTGTCGATCTCCTGGCCCGGCGCCAACGTGATCGATGCCTTGCCACCGAATCGCACCGGCGTCGCCGCGCCGTCCGCCAGTGCTGCGCCATCGCCCGCCCGAGCGAGGCTCGCCGACTCGACGACCAGCGGCGCACGGCCATAAGCGTTGCTCACACGAATACGCGCCGCCCGCCCGGCGACCGTCGGATAGATGACCTGACGCACGGTCCTGCCAGCCACGTCGGGTGCGCGATAGAGCGGCGGTGGCGCAGCCAGGTCGGGAATCGGCTGCAACGCAGTCGCCCATGCGGCGACCCATTCCACCGCGGGCGCGGCCCCGGCGCCAAGCGGCGACAGGAGAACGGACGCGCCCAATGCGACTGCGGCGACCGCGGCGACACTGCTTCGAAATGACATCGGCAAAATCCTCATCGGAAAGCGGGCATTGTGCCGCAGAAGCACGCATGCGCCGCACGGTGCCCGTACCGGCCCCGAAAAACGACCGGACATTACCTCCTCGTTTACCCGCGACACATGCCGAATCGCCAAATAATTTATTAACCGACCGGTCGGTTGGTTTATACTGCGCACACATTCAACCGGACGAGAACCTCGCCATGTACACGCAATCCCTCGACATCCCCGGCAACGTCGCTCCGCTCGACGCCGCAGCCGAGTCGCCCGAGCAGGCGCGGTTCGACGCGGTCATGGCCGCGGACGGCAAGATCGAGCCGCAGGACTGGATGCCCGACGCCTATCGCAAGACGCTGATCCGCCAGATCTCGCAGCACGCGCACTCGGAAGTCGTCGGCATGCTGCCGGAAGGCAACTGGATCTCGCGCGCACCGAGCCTGAAGCGCAAGGCGATCCTGCTTGCGAAGGTGCAGGACGAAGCGGGCCACGGCCTCTATCTGTATAGCGCCACAGAAACGCTCGGCGTGTCGCGCGATGCGCTGATCGACGCGCTGCATGCAGGCAAGGCGAAATACTCGAGCATCTTCAACTACCCGACGCCGACCTGGGCGGATGTCGGCGTGATCGGCTGGCTCGTCGACGGCGCCGCGATCATGAACCAGATCCCGCTGTGCCGCTGCACGTACGGCCCGTATGCGCGCGCGATGATCCGCGTGTGCAAGGAAGAGTCGTTCCACCAGCGCCAGGGCTTCGATGCGCTGCTGTCGATGATGAAGGGCAGCGACGCGCAGCGCGCGATGGTCCAGCAGTCCGTGGACCGCTGGTGGTGGCCCGTGCTGATGATGTTCGGCCCGAGCGATGCGGACTCCGTGCACAGCAACCAGTCGGCCAAGTGGGGCATCAAGCGGATCACGAACGACGACCTGCGGCAGAAATTCGTCGATGCGACCGTCGAACAGGCGAAGGTGCTCGGCGTCACGCTGCCCGATCCCGACCTGAAATGGAACGAGTCGCGCGGCCACTACGACTATGGCGTGATCGACTGGGAAGAATTCTGGCGCGTCGTCAACGGCGATGGCCCGTGCAACAAGGAGCGCCTCGCGACCCGCGTGAAGGCGCACGAAGACGGTGCCTGGGTACGCGAAGCCGCGCTCGCGCACGAAGCGAAGCGCCGCGCCCGCGCCGAACAACACGCCGCCTGAGCGGCACGCGCCGGCGGCGTGTTATGCGGCGCCGGAACTTATCGAATTCAGCATTGCATGGGACCAGAGTTAGCGCAGAAGCGCCGGCTCTGCTCGACAGGAGAGAGTGATGAACAAGGAATGGCCGATTTGGGAAGTGTTCGTGCGCAGCAAGCAGGGCCTCGATCACAAGCATTGCGGAAGTCTGCACGCGGCCGACGCGTCGATGGCGCTGCGCATGGCACGCGATGTCTACACGCGCCGCCAGGAAGGCGTGAGCATCTGGGTGGTGCCGTCGGCAGCGATCACCGCGTCGGATCCGAACGAAAAGGCCGAGCTGTTCGAGCCGGCGGGCGACAAGATCTACCGTCACCCGACGTTCTATACGCTGCCCGACGAAGTCAACCACATGTAACGCCCGCGCCATGACGATTACGCCCGAACACCTCTCCTACGTGCTGCGCCTCGCGGACAACGCGCTGATCCTCGGTCAGCGCAACGCCGAATGGTGCGGCCACGGCCCGGTTCTCGAAGAAGACATCGCGCTGACGAACATGAGCCTCGACCTCATCGGCCAGGCGCGGATGCTGTACACGCACGCGGCCGGACTCGAGCGCCAGCTCAACGGCGCGGCGAAGACCGAGGACGACTACGCGTACTTCCGCACCGAGCGCGAGTTCGCGAACTTCACGCTCGCCGAGCTGCCGCACTACGGCCCGGTGTCCGGCAACGCGCACGCCGACAAGGACTACGCGGTGACGATCGTGCGCAACTTCCTGTACACGACGCTGATGCTGCACGTGTGGACCGCACTCGAAACGTCGGTCGACGAGACGCTGGCCGCGATCGCCGCGAAATCGGTGAAGGAAACCCGCTATCACGTGCAGCACGCACGCGAATGGCTCGTGCGCCTCGGCGACGGCACCGACGAATCGCATCGCCGCGCGCAGGCTGCGCTCGACTACCTGATCCCGTACACGCGCGAATTCTTCGCGGCGGACCAGGTCGACGACGCAATCGCCGCGCTGGGCATCGGCCCGGCGCCCGCGTCGCTCGAAGCCGCGTGGCGCGCGGACGTCGACGACGCGCTCGCCGAGGCCACGCTCGCGCTGCCGGCGCCCGTGAAGCACGTCACGACCGGCAAGCAGGGCGAGCACTCGGAGCACATGGGCTACCTGCTCGCCGAACTGCAGAGCCTCGCACGCCAGCATCCCGGCGCGACCTGGTAACGCACCGACTCACCGGAGTTCCACGATGTCCGTCCCGACCGCCGCGCCCTGCGCTACCGCCCCGCACCACGCCGATCCGCTGCTCGCGCGCGCGTGGGAAGTGCTGGAAGCCGTGCCCGACCCGGAAATCCCCGTCGTGTCGATCCGCGAGCTGGGCATCCTGCGCGACGTCCGGCGTGCGGACGACGGCCTGCTCGAGGTCGTGATCACGCCGACCTACTCGGGCTGCCCGGCGATGTCGCAGATCGCCGAGGACATCGCGGCCGCGATGCAGCAGGCCGACCTGCCGCCGCACCGCGTCGAGACCGTGCTCGCGCCCGCGTGGACGACCGACTGGATCACGCAGGAAGCGCGCGACAAGCTGCGCGCGTACGGGATCGCGCCGCCGGTCGGCCAGTGCGGCAGCGCCGCGCCGCGCGAGAACGTCGTGCGTTTCGTGCCGCGGCCGGTCGCGGCACCTGTCTGCCCGCGCTGCGGCTCCGCGCGCACCGAGCGGCTCGCGCAATTCGCGTCGACCGCCTGCAAGGCGCTGTATCGCTGCGTCGACTGCCGCGAACCCTTCGACTACTTCAAACCTTACTGAGCTGATATGGCGACCCCGCAATTTCACCCGCTGCGTATCCGCGACGTGCGGCCCGAGACCGCCGACGCCGTGACCGTCTCGTTCGAGATTCCGCCCGAGCTGCGCGACGCATACCGCTTCACGCAAGGCCAGTTCGTCACGCTGAAAACCCATATCGACGGCGAGGAGACGCGCCGCTCGTATTCGATCTGCGTCGGCACGACCGACTACGACCGCGACGGCGAGCTGCGCATCGGCATCAAGCGCGTGCGCGGCGGGCGCTTCTCGAACTTCGCGTTCGATACGCTGAAGGCCGGCCACACGATCGACGTGATGACGCCGGACGGCCGCTTCTTCACGCACCTGAACGCGGAGCACGGCAAGCAGTACGTCGCGTTCTCCGGCGGCTCGGGCATCACGCCCGTGCTCGCGATCGTGAAGACGACGCTCGAACTCGAGCCGTGCAGCACGTTCACGCTGATCTACGGGAACCGCAGCGTCGACGCGATCATGTTCGCGGAGGAGCTCGAGGACCTGAAGAACCGCTACATGAACCGCTTCGTGCTGTATCACGTGCTGTCGGACGACCTCCAGGACGTCGAGCTGTTCAACGGCGTGCTCGACCAGGCGAAGTGCGCGGCGTTCCTCGACACGCTGGTGCCGGCCGATGCGATCGACGAGGCGTTCATCTGCGGCCCCGCGCCGATGATGGATGCGGCGGAAGCCGCGCTGAAGGCGGCCGGCGTGCCGCAGGCGAAAGTCCATGTCGAACGCTTCGGCTCGCCGCTGCCGCAGGCCGGCGTGCCGGTCGTCGAGATCACCGACGCGACGCCCGCCGCCGAACTCGAGATCGTCCTCGACGGCAAGAAACGCAAGCTGCGGCTGCCGTACGAAGGCGTGAGCCTGCTCGACGTCGGCCTGCGTGCCGGCCTCGCGCTGCCGTACGCGTGCAAGGGCGGTGTGTGCTGCACGTGCCGCGCGAAGGTGCTCGAAGGCGAAGTGCGGATGGAAAAAAACTACACGCTCGAGGAGCAGGAGGTGAAGGACGGCTTCGTGCTCACCTGCCAGTGCCACCCTGTCAGCGACAAGGTCGTGGTGAGCTACGACGAGCGTTGAGCGGCGCCCCGCCGGGCGTCACGCTGCCCGGCGCCGGCCCGCCGAACGGTTCCTCGCGTCACACATCTCGCTTACACTAGGGGCCGCCCGCCGGCCGGACCACGCAAGGTCCGGCTGTCCGGCGGTTTTCTTTTGTTGACGACAGGCCGATGAGTACCATTCACGTGATTCAGGGCGGCACCGCCGCCGCGTCGCTCAGCGAGGCGCTCGCGGAAGCCGGACGCGACGAGCGCGTCGTCGGATTGCTCGACGACCTGGCCGTCGGGCCGCTCAAGGGCATCGACGAGACGCTGGATACCCGCGCCGCGTTCTGGCAGCGCGTGCTCGGCGACCCGATTCCCGACTGGAAGGCGGAAGCGGAACGCGAATTTGCGCGCCTCGACCTGCTCGCGATGGATACCGGCCAGGTGGTCGTCTGGCACGCGCCGAGCGTCGGCGACAAGCTGCTGCTGCGCCGTGTCGCGTACCATCTGCGCAATGTGCCGCAGCGCCTGAACGAGGTGCGGCTGTCGGAAGCCGATCTCGGCGCGGCGTCGCCGCGCGCCGACCGCGCATGCGCGACCGGCATGTTCACGCCGGCACAGCTGCGCGCGAAGCTGCCGGAAGCCGCGCCGATCTCGGTGCTGCGCATCGGCCGTCTCGCGCTCGAATGGCAGGAAGCCAAGCACCTGGACGCCGAACTCCGCTACTGGGTCAGCAACACGATCAAGAGCGGCCACTACGACGACCTCGACACGCGTATCCTCGCGCGACTGCAGGACGACTGGATGCATGTCGCGCGGGTCGTCGGCTCCGTAATCGGCGAAATCGAGCACGGCAGCCTGTTCGTCGGCGACCTGGTCGCGTTCTGGCGCTGCCGCGAACTTGCGGCGGCCGGCCGTCTCGAGATGCGCGGCGACGCCCACTCCGACCTTCGATCCGCCGAGGTGCGCGCGGCCCGCGCCGCCGCCCCTCACCGCTAATCCCCCGCATTCGACCATGGCCCGCACCCGAGCCCCCGATCATGAATCCCAGCGCGAGCAGATCCTCGATCTCGCCGCCAAGAAATTCGCTCAGACGAGCTACCCGAGCACGTCGATGTCCGACCTCGCGACCGCGAGCGGCACGTCGAAGGCACGCCTCTATCACTATTACGAGAGCAAGGAAGCGATCCTGTTCGATCTGCTCGACCGCTACACGAAACGGTTGATGCTGATCATCGCCGAGGTCGAAGGCAGCAGCCAGCGGCGCGGCCTCACCGAGCGCGAGGCGTTCGCGGAGCTCGTGCGCGCGTTTCTCACCGAATACGAGACGTCGCACAGCCGCCACGTCGCGCTGCTCAACGACGTGAAGTACCTCGAGGACGCGCAGCGCGAAATCGTGCTCGACCGCCAGCGCGACGTCGTCGCGGCCTTCGCGCGCCAGCTCGCGCGCGCGTTTCCGGACCGCATCTCGAAGGAAAACCAGACGTCAGTGACGATGATGGTGTTCGGGATGATCAACTGGACCTTCACCTGGCTCAAGCCGGGCGGACGCCTCGGCTACCGCGACTTCGCCGAGCAGGTGATCGACATGATCGAGCGCGGGCTGTCCTCATCCGCCTGATTGCGGCAAAGCAGCACGCGTTGCGCAACGGACACACCGCGTCTGCCTGCCGCACATTTTGTACGACAAATTTTAAAATTGATTAAAATCAACAGCTTACGCGTTTAGTTAAGCACATCTAGAATTCACACTCGAAATCGCATTCGGGTTTTCCCCAATCCGGGAACCGCCAGTCGGGTACAATGCTGTTGCATTGCACAACCCGCTGTACGGTCACACATTGAGGAACCCACGATGAACACGCAATTCCACGACGCTGCCGATGTCGTCGGCACCGCCGGTAGTGCGCCGGTTCTCGTCAGGGAACTGGCTTCCAAGGACCGTGAGCAGATGCTCACTCACTTTCTCTCGCTCGACGAAGAGGACCGCCTGCTGCGCTTCGGCCAGCTGGTGCCCGACCACGTGATCGAGAACTACGTCCGCACGATCGACTTCGGCCGCGACACCGTGTTCGGTGTGTTCAACCACGAGCTCGAGCTGATCGGCGTCGGCCATCTGGCCTACCTGCCCGCGGAAGGCGACAAGCGCACCGCCGAATTCGGCGTGTCGGTGCTCGAAAGCGCGCGTGGCTGCGGCGTCGGCTCGAAGCTGTTCGAGCGCGCGGCGATCCGCAGCCGCAATACGCACGTGACGGTGCTGTACATGCATTTCCTGTCGCGCAACGCGACGATGATGCACATCGCGAAGAAGTCCGGCATGCGGATCGAGTACGCGTACGGCGAAGCCGATGCGTACCTGTCGCTGCCGCCCGCGAACCACTCGACGATCATCGCCGAGATGCTGCAGGAGCAGGCCGCGGTGTTCGACTATGCGATGAAGCGCCAGGCGCGCCGCACGTCGAAATTCATCGAATCGCTGATGCCCGTCGCGCTGACGGCCTGACGCCAGTCGATCGGGCCGCGTTCGGTCGCGCTACCGCATCGAGCGGATCGGCAGCGCGGTCGTCTCCTTGAAGCACTCGAGCGAAAAGCTCGTCTTCACGTCGATCACCGACGGATGGTGCAGCAGCTGCTCCTGTACGAAACGGGAGAAATGCGCCATGTCCTCGACCTGCACCCGCAGCAGGTAATCCATGTCACCCGTCATCGCATGGCAGGCGACCACTTCCGGCCACGCCTGCACCGCCGCGCGAAACAGATCCGCGTGGGTGGCTCCTGCGCGCGCCGAGGTTTCGTCCACGCGCACCGGCGCGAGCCCGCCCCGCTTCTCGAGCCGCACGCTCACGTAGGCGAGCAGGTCGAGCCCGAGCTTCTGCGGGTCCAGCAGCGCGACGTAGCCGGTAATCACACCGATCTCCTCGAGGCGCCGGATCCGCCGCAGGCACGGGCTCGGCGACAGGTTCACCCGCTCGGCGATCTCCTGGTTCGACAGGCGCCCGTTCTCCTGAAGAATCGCGAGAATCCGCCGGTCGATGGCATCCAATTCGACTTGCGCCATCTTCTGCCTCCCAAGCATGAATTAGAGACTGGAAATTGCGCCATCGTAGTCACGCATGATCAAGTTCGCAAGTTTCCGCTCCGCGTCCGCCGCTACACTTTGTCGCACGCACTCATTCATCGCGCACGTCGCGGCGCGCCCCAACCTTGGCATGGGACCGGAGTGTGAAGCGTGAGACCGGAGCAGGTGACGTAGCACCACCACCGGTCGACACAAGCGCCAAAGCCCCCACTCTGGTCGACATTGGAGACATACATGCAGATCCCCAACTGGGACAATCCCGTCGGCACCGACGGCTTCGAATTCATCGAGTACACCGCGCCGGACCCGAAGGCGCTCGGCCAGCTGTTCGAGCGGATGGGCTTCACCGCGATCGCGCGTCATCGTCACAAGGACGTGACGGTTTACCGCCAGGGCGACATCAACTTCATCATCAACGCGGAACCCGATTCGTTCGCGCAGCGCTTCGCACGTCTGCACGGCCCGTCGATCTGCGCGATCGCGTTTCGCGTGCAGGATGCCGCGAAGGCGTACAAGCACGCGCTCGAGCTCGGCGCGTGGGGCTTCGACAACAAGACTGGCCCGATGGAGCTGAACATCCCGGCGATCAAGGGTATCGGCGATTCGCTGATCTACTTCGTCGATCGCTGGCGCGGCAAGAACGGCGCGCAGCCGGGCGCGATCGGCGACATCAGCATCTATGACGTCGACTTCGAGCCGATTCCGGGCGCGAACCCGAACCCGGCCGGCCACGGCCTCACCTACATCGACCACCTGACGCACAACGTGCACCGCGGCCGCATGCAGGAATGGGCGGAGTTCTACGAGCGCCTGTTCAACTTCCGCGAAGTGCGCTACTTCGACATCGAAGGCAAGGTCACCGGCGTGAAGTCGAAGGCGATGACGTCGCCGTGCGGCAAGATCCGCATTCCGATCAACGAGGAAGGCTCGGAAACGGCCGGCCAGATCCAGGAGTATCTCGACGCGTATCACGGCGAGGGCATCCAGCACATCGCGCTCGGCGCATCGGACATCTATCGCGCGGTCGACGGCCTGCGCAGCAAGGAAGTGAAGCTGCTCGACACGATCGACACGTATTACGAACTCGTCGACCGCCGCGTGCCGGACCACGGCGAGCCGCTCGAAGAACTGAAGAAGCGCAAGATCCTGATCGACGGCGCACGCGACGACCTGCTGCTGCAGATCTTCACCGAAAACCAGATCGGGCCGATCTTCTTCGAGATCATCCAGCGCAAGGGCAACCAGGGCTTCGGCGAAGGCAACTTCAAGGCGCTGTTCGAATCGATCGAACTCGACCAGATTCGCCGCGGCGTCGTGCAGGACAAGGCCTGACACACCACGCACGAATGCGCCCGCCGACGCGGGCGCCCGGCAAATGAAAAAAGGGCGGGAATCGCGAGATTCCCGCCCTTTTTCCGTTTTTGCATCTGCGCGGCGCGACGGCCGCGCGGTCGGATCAACGCGCCTTTGCCGTACGCGCGACGACGCGCGTGCTCGACGGCTGTGACGGTTGCGCGACGGCGACCTGCGCCGGCGCGATCTGACGCATCTGCGCGCCGGCTGCCGCCAGTGCGCTCGCGCCTTGCGCGTGCACCGGGCCGGTCATCGCGAAAAACGCGGCGGACACGATCAGGAAACTCTGGATATGACGTGTGTTCATTGGTACCTCCTGTTGAACTGCCGGCGCCTCTCCGCTTTCGTCACAATAATCGACGTATGCGGGCACCTCCGGCAGGCCGGCCAGATTAACGGCAAGTGACCGGCGACGTGAGCGGCTTTACATGCTTTTACATGCTGTAACGCGCAAATTCTGCTCACAGGCGGGCCGCTGCGGCAATTTTGACGATGAGCGGCGGGTTTATCCCAGTGCTACCATCGGCTGAAACCGGCCAATATGCCGGCCACTGCCGACGCGTCCACAAGATGCCGACGCGCTGGAAGTTTTGGTGATCCCAAACCGGGTGGAGGAGACACATCAATGAACGCCCCGCTAGACGCAGACCAACGCGCGTCCCTGGAAGCTGCGCTGAAGTCCGTCACGCTTGACGACAAATACACGCTCGAGCGCGGCCGTGCGTACATGAGCGGCATCCAGGCGCTCGTGCGGCTGCCGATGCTTCAACAGGAACGCGATCGCGCCGCCGGCCTGAACACGGCCGGCTTCATCTCCGGCTATCGCGGCTCTCCGCTCGGCGGCCTCGACCAGTCGCTGTGGAAGGCCAAGAAACACCTGTCCGCCCACCAGATCGTTTTCCAGCCCGGTCTCAACGAAGATCTCGCCGCCACCGCCGTGTGGGGCTCGCAGCAGGTGAACCTGTTTCCCGGCGCGAAGCACGACGGCGTGTTCGGCATGTGGTACGGCAAGGGTCCGGGCGTCGACCGCACCGGCGACGTGTTCAAGCACGCGAACTCGGCCGGCTCGTCGCAGCACGGCGGCGTGCTCGTGCTCGCCGGCGACGACCATGCGGCGAAATCGTCGACGCTCGCGCACCAGTCCGAACACATCTTCAAGGCCTGCGGCCTGCCCGTGCTGTTCCCGTCGAACGTGCAGGAATATCTCGACTTCGGCCTGCACGGCTGGGCGATGAGCCGCTATTCGGGCCTGTGGGTTGCGCTCAAGTGCGTGACCGACGTCGTCGAATCGTCGGCATCGGTCGACATCGACCCGCATCGCACCGAGATCGTGCTGCCGTCTGACTTCATCATGCCGGACGGCGGCCTGAACATCCGCTGGCCCGACCCGCCGCTCGTGCAGGAAGCGCGCCTGCTCGACTACAAGTGGTACGCGGCGCTCGCGTACGTGCGCGCGAACAAGCTCGACCGCATCGAGATCGATTCGCCGCACGCGCGCTTCGGCATCATGACGGGCGGCAAGGCGTACCTCGACGTGCGCCAGGCGCTGACCGACCTCGGCCTCGACGACGAAACCTGCGCGCGCATCGGCATCCGGCTGTACAAGGTGGGCTGCGTGTGGCCGCTCGAAGCGCAAGGCGCGCAGGCGTTCGCGCGCGGCCTCGAAGAGATCCTGGTCGTCGAGGAAAAGCGCCAGATCCTCGAATACGCGATCAAGGAAGAGCTGTACAACTGGCCCGATACGCAGCGTCCGCGCGTGTTCGGCAAGTTCGACGAGAAGGACGGCGCCGGCGGCGAATGGTCGGTGCCGATGGGCAACTGGCTGCTGCCCGCGCATTACGAGCTGTCGCCCGCGATCATCGCGAAGGCGATCGCGACGCGCCTCGACAAGTTCGAGCTGCCGTCCGACGTGCGCGCGCGCATCGCCGCGCGGCTCGCGGTGATCAACGCGAAGGAAAGCGCGCTTGCGAAGCCGCACGTGACGGCCGAACGCAAGCCGTGGTTCTGCTCGGGCTGCCCGCACAACACGTCGACCAACGTGCCGGAAGGCTCGCGCGCGATCGCCGGGATCGGCTGCCACTACATGACCGTGTGGATGGACCGCAGCACGAGCACCTTCAGCCAGATGGGCGGCGAAGGCGTGCCGTGGATCGGCCAGGCGCCGTTCACGGACGAGAAGCACGTGTTCGCGAACCTCGGCGACGGCACCTATTTCCACTCGGGCCTGCTCGCGGTACGCGCGGCGATCTCGTCGAACGCGAACATCACGTACAAGATCCTCTATAACGACGCGGTCGCGATGACGGGCGGCCAGCCGGTCGACGGCGTGCTGACAGTGCCGCAGATCACGCACCAGCTCGCGTCCGAAGGCGCGAAGAAGATCGTGATCGTCACCGACGAACCGGAAAAGTACGACGACAAGAAGGCGCTGCTCGCGCCGGGCGTCACGATCCATCACCGCGACCAGCTCGACGACGTGCAGCGCGAGCTGCGCGAGATCGAAGGCACGACGATCCTGATCTACGACCAGACCTGCGCGACCGAGAAGCGCCGCCGCCGCAAGCGCGGCACGTTCCCGGATCCGGCGAAGCGCGTCGTGATCAACGACGCGGTGTGCGAAGGCTGCGGCGACTGCTCGGTGCAGTCGAACTGCCTGTCGGTCGAGCCGCTCGAGACCGAGTTCGGCACGAAGCGCCAGATCAACCAGTCGAGCTGCAACAAGGACTTCTCGTGCGTGAAGGGCTTCTGCCCGAGCTTCGTCACGGTCGAAGGCGGCCAGCTGAAGAAGCCGAAGGCCGTGTCGGTCGACGGCGGCGCGCTCCCGCCGATCCCCGAACCGACGCTGCCGGCGATCGACCGCGCGTACGGCGTGCTCGTCACAGGCGTCGGCGGCACGGGCGTCGTCACGATCGGCGCGCTGCTCGGGATGGCCGCGCACCTGGAGAACAAGGGCGTGACCGTGCTCGACATCACGGGCCTCGCGCAGAAGGGCGGCGCCGTGATGAGCCACGTGCAGATCTCGCACGCGCCGACCGACATCCACGCGACGCGGATCGCGATGGGCGAAGCCGATCTCGTGATCGGCTGCGACGCGCTCGTCACGGCCGGCGACGAATGCACGTCGCGGATGCGGCACAACGCGACGCGCGTGGTCGTCAACAGCGCGAAGACGCCGACCGCCGAGTTCATCAAGAACCCGAACTGGGCGTTCCCGGGCCTGTCGGCCGAGCAGGACATCCGCGCGGCGGCAGGCGACGCGGTCGACATCGTCGACGCGAGCCACTTCGCGGTCGCGCTGCTCGGCGACGCGATCTACACGAACCCGTTCGTGCTCGGCTACGCGTGGCAGAAAGGCTGGCTGCCGCTCACGCTCGAGTCGCTCGGGCGTGCGATCGAACTGAACGGCGTGTCGGTCGACAAGAACCGCGCGGCGTTCGACTGGGGCCGCCGCGCCGCGCACGACCCCGCGAGCGTGCGGCAGGCCGCGGCTGGCGACGCGCGTGCCGCGCAGCCCGGCGCGACGGTAATCGCACTGCACACGAGGAAGTCAGTCGACGCGCTGATCGCGACGCGTGTCGAGTTCCTCACCGCGTACCAGAACGCGGCCTACGCAGCGCGCTATACCGCGCTCGTCGACAAGGTGCGCACTGCCGAGCGCGCGCTGGCCGACGGCGATACGACACCGGAGCCGCTGACCGAGGCCGTCGCGCGCAACCTGTTCAAGCTGATGGCGTACAAGGACGAATACGAGGTCGCGCGGCTGCAGTCCGATCCGGCGTTCCTCGCCCGCCTGTCCGCGCAGTTCGAAGGCGACTGGAAGCTGAAGTTCCACCTCGCGCCACCGCTGTTCGCGAAGAAGGACGCACATGGCCACCTGGTGAAGAAGGCCTACGGCCCGTGGATGATGTCCGCGTTCCGGATGCTCGCGAAGCTGAAGTTCCTGCGCGGCACGGGGCTCGATCCGTTCGGCCGCACCGACGAGCGCCGCACCGAGCGCGCGCTGATCGGCGAGTACGAAGCGCTGATCGGCGAAGTCGTCGGCAAGCTGAGCGCCGCCAACCAGCCGCTCGCGCTCCAGCTCGCAGCGCTGCCGGACGGCATCCGCGGCTACGGCCACGTGAAGGAGAACAACCTGCGCGCGGTGCGCCAGAAGTGGGACGCGCTGCTCGCGCAGTGGCGTTCGCCGACGGACGGCCAGAGCCGGCAGCAGGTGGCGTGACGGGACGCGCGGGACCGGCGTTCGCGAATCGCGCCGGCTTCCGCGCTTACCCGCTCGACATTGTCGCGGCACCGGTGCGGCGCGTCGCCAGCCGCTTGACGCACGCCGACGTGTGCGGTTCGCCGCCGCACCCTACGGTTGGCGGCTCACCATAAAAAAACGCCACGGAACGCAGGTTCCGTGGCGTTTTGCATGGCGCCGTGCGATCGGCACGGCGCGCCGGTCAGCGCGAGCGCGTTACTTCGTATTCGCGTTCGCGGCCGCAACGGCCGTCATGTTGATGATCCGGCGCACGGTCGCGGCCGGCGTCAGGATGTGGACCGGCTTCGCCGCGCCGAGCAGCAGCGGACCGACCGTCACGCCTTCGCCGCCGACCATCTTCAGCAGGTTGTACGCGATGTTCGCCGCTTCCACGTTCGGCATGATCAGCAGGTTCGCTTCGCCAGTCAGCGTCGTGCCCGGGAACGCGGCCTTGCGGACCGCTTCGGACAGCGCCGCGTCGCCGTGCATTTCACCATCGACTTCCAGTTGCGGCGCACGCTCGACGATCAGCTTGCGAGCCTCGGCCATCCGGCGCGACGACGCCGACGGCGCGCTGCCGAAGTTCGAGTTCGACAGCAGCGCGGCCTTCGGCGTGATGCCGAAGCGCTCGATCTCGGCCGCGGCCTGGATCGTCATGTCGGCGAGCTGTTCGGCGCTCGGCACCTCGTTCACGTACGTGTCGCACAGGAACAGGTTGCGGCCCGGCAGCATCAGCAGGTTCATCGCGGCGAAGTGCTCGGCGCCCTTCGCGCGGCCCAGCACCTGCTCGATGAACTTCAGGTGGCTGTGGTACGTGTCGATCATCCCGCAGATCATGCCGTCCGCGTCGCCCAGGTGGACGAGCATCGCACCGATCAGCGTGTTGAACTTGCGCAGCGCTGCCTTCGCGACTTCCGGCGTCACGCCGTCACGCGCACCGATCTCGTGGTACGCCTGCCAGTACTGGTGATAGCGGGTATCGTCTTCCGGATTGACGATCTCGAAATCGACGCCGGCCTTCAGCTTCGAACCGATCTTCTGCAGGCGCATTTCGACGACCGACGGACGGCCGACGATCACCGGCTTCGCGATCTTTTCCTGCAGCACGAACTGCGCGGCACGCAGCACGCGCTCGTCCTCGCCCTCGGCGAACACGATGCGGGCCTGCTTCTTCTTCGCGGTCGCGAACACCGGACGCATCACCATGCCGGTGCGGTAGACGGTCGCGCCGAGTTGCTCGCGGTACGCGTCCATGTCCTGGATCGGACGCGTCGCGACGCCCGAATCCATCGCGGCCTGCGCGACGGCCGGCGCGATCTTGATGATCAGGCGCGGATCGAACGGCTTCGGAATCAGGTATTCCGGGCCGAATTCGAGCGAATGGCCTTCATACGCCTTCGCAACTTCCTCGCTCTGGTCGGTTTCCTCGGCGAGTTCGGCGATCGCACGCACGCACGCGAGCTTCATCTCTTCCGTGATCGTCGTCGCGCCGACGTCGAGCGCGCCGCGGAAGATGAACGGGAAGCACAGCACGTTGTTGACCTGGTTCGGGTAGTCCGAACGGCCGGTCGCGACGATCGCGTCCGGGCGCACGGCCTTCGCGTCTTCCGGGCGGATTTCCGGTTCCGGGTTCGCGAGCGCCAGGATCAGTGGCCTGTCGCCCATCGTCTTGACCATGTCCTGCTTCAGCACGCCCGCGCTCGAGCAGCCGAGAAACACGTCGGCGCCGACGATCGCGTCGCCGAGCGTGCGCGCGTCGGTGGTCGCCGCATAGCGCTGCTTCGACGGATCGAGGTTGCCGCGCCCTTCGTAGATCACGCCCTTCGAATCGGCGACGAGGATGTTCGCCTTCGACAGGCCGAGCTTCACCAGCAGGTCCAGACACGCGATGGCCGCCGCACCCGCGCCCGAGCACACGAGCTTCACCTCGTCGAGCTTCTTGCCGACCACCTTCAGGCCGTTCAGGATCGCGGCCGACGCGATGATCGCGGTGCCGTGCTGGTCGTCGTGGAAGACGGGGATCTTCATCCGCTCGCGCAGCTTCTGCTCGATGTAGAAGCATTCCGGCGCCTTGATGTCTTCAAGGTTGATGCCGCCGAGCGTCGGCTCGAGCATCGCGATCGCTTCGACGAGCTTGTCGGGGTCGGATTCCGCCAGTTCGATGTCGAACACGTCGATGCCCGCGAACTTCTTGAACAGGCACCCCTTGCCTTCCATCACCGGCTTGGCAGCGAGCGGGCCGATGTTGCCGAGGCCGAGCACGGCCGTGCCGTTCGTGATGACGCCGACGAGGTTGCCGCGCGACGTGTACTTCTGCGCATCGAGCGGATCGGCGTAGATCGCGTCGCACGCGGCCGCGACGCCCGGCGAATACGCGAGCGACAGATCGAGCTGGTTCGACAGCGGCTTGGTCGGGGTGACCGAAATCTTGCCGGGTTTCGGGTTCAGGTGATAAGCGAGAGCGGCCTGCTTCAGTTGTTCGTCCATGATTGACCTGCGAGAGACTTGCGAAATTGACTGTTCAGTACACAGCACCTGGAGCCGCGTATGCGTGGATCGAGGGGGTGGTCGACTGCGACGGCCGCGGCGCGCCGGATCGGCACGCCATCGAACCTTGGCGGGTGGCAAGAGAAAAGTACAAAGTACTGAACGTTTTCTAATGGGCTGCCTAGTGTACACCCCACCGATGACGCGCGTTAAGCAATGCCGCATCGCGCGCCGCATGACACGCTGCATTGCACGTATCGCACACCCGCACGATCAGGCCCCGCTTGTTCCACAGGTGGTGCGCGCCGGCGGGAACGCGCGTGATGCCCGTCGAAAATCAGCCCGAATCGGGTAAAATAGCGGGCTACGCGCGCAGCAATGCGGCCGGCTTCCCGGTCGCGCCCCGGCCCCCGCGGGCGGGTTCCCCTTGCTGCGCCACCGGGCCCGCGCCCGCTCCTCGCTCACCATCCAAGGAATGCCCATGACAGGCTTCGATCGTCAGACGATCTCCGACACGACCGCCAAAATCCTGCTCGAAGTGCAGGCGGTGCACTTCAACGCCGAAAAGCCGTTCATCTTCACGTCCGGCTGGGCCAGCCCCGTCTACATCGACTGCCGCAAGCTGATCTCGTATCCGCGCGTGCGCCGGGCACTGATGGAAATGGCGGAAACGACGATCATGCGCGACGTCGGCTTCGAGCAGATCGACTCGGTGGCAGGCGGCGAAACCGCCGGCATCCCGTTCGCGGCATGGCTGGCCGACCGGATGATGGTGCCGATGCAGTACGTGCGCAAGAAGCCGAAGGGTTTCGGCCGCAACGCGCAGATCGAGGGCCATCTGGAAGAAGGTTCGCGCGTGCTGCTCGTCGAGGACCTGACGACCGACAGCCGCAGCAAGATCAACTTCGTCAATGCGCTGCGCACCGCGGGCGCGACGGTGAGCCACTGCTTCGTGCTGTTCCACTACAACATCTTCAAGGAAAGCGTGTCGGTCCTGAAGGACATCGACGTCGACCTGCACGCGCTCGCGACCTGGTGGGACGTGCTGCGCGTCGCGAAGGCATCGGGCTACTTCGAGACGAAGACGCTCGACGAAGTCGAGAAATTCCTGCACGCGCCGGCCGAGTGGTCGGCCGCGCACGGCGGCGCAACGGGCGCCCAGGAGTAATTGCCGCGCCGGCGGACCTGCCGGCCGCATGGCTCGACGAGCCGCTCGCCATCCAGCGGGCGGCTTTTTTTTCGCGTGAACCCGGCGCCACACCGGCGCTCGCCGCCCGCCCGCATACCGGGAAACCGATGACGATGAAGGGTCATTGCCCGCATCGTTCATCGAACCCTAATGCTAGACTTGACCCATCGCCGCAATCACCTTCGCGACAACAAACGATGCCGGGCCCGGCGGCCCGGCGAACGTGACGGGAGAAGCGCCATATGCGTGTGGGTCGCCAGATCGCTCCGCCTGCGTCATTGCGTTGCCCGTCCCCGCTCGCCCTCGCCCTTCTTTGCGCCGTCGGCTTCGCGCGCGTGCCCGCGCATGCGGACACCGTGTTCACCGTCACGAGCAGCGACCTCGCGTCCGGCGGCCGTGTCGGTGCCGCGCAAGTGTTCGACCGCGGCGACTGCAAGGGCGCGAACCGCTCGCCGCAACTGTCGTGGCACAACCCGCCGCCCGGCACGCGCGGCTACGCGATCACGATGGTCGATCCGGACGCGCCGGGCCACGGCTGGTGGCACTGGGCCGTCGCGGTGATCCCGACCACCGTCACGAGCCTGCCTGCCGATGCGAGCGCATCGGGCTTCCTGCGGCGGATCGGCGCGAGCGAGGCGCGCAACGACTTCGGCGTCGACGGCTACGGCGGCCCGTGCCCGCCGCCCGGCAAGCCGCACCGCTACGTGATCACCGTTCACGCGCTGAAGAGCGCCGACCTGCGCATCGGCCAGGGCCGCCCGGCGCCGATGTTCGAGCACGAAATCGATACGGAGACGCTCGGCACCGCGACGCTTACGGTCAGCTACGGACAGTAGCCGGCGGACGCGTCACCGGACGAGGCGCCGCTGCCCGGCGACCTCGACACCGCGAACGCGTTCGTCCGGCGCGTCGCCGACGCGACGGCCCGCTGGCTCACAGGCGCGCGCAGAACCACGTTCGCCAAGAAAGGGACACAAGACGGCCCGCGGGCCGTCTTTTTTTCGCGTCGCGCGGTGCAGGCCCGCCGCATGACGTCTTAAAATGGCTGCTTTCCGGCGTGCGAGCGCCACGGCCCCATTTCAGTGAGAGCGAGATGAGCACCAAAGTTTTTGTCGACGGCCAGGAAGGCACGACCGGCCTCAAGATCTTCGAATACCTGTCCGCACGCAGCGACATCGAAATCCTGCGCATCGACGAAGCGAAGCGCAAGGACGTCGACGAACGCCGCCGCCTGATCAACGCGTCGAACGTCACGTTCCTGTGCCTGCCCGACGTCGCGTCGCGCGAGTCGGCATCGCTCGTCGAGAATCCCGACACCACGCTGATCGACGCGAGCACCGCGTTCCGCACGAGCCCGGACTGGGCCTACGGCCTGCCCGAGCTGGCGCGCGCGCAGCGCGAGAAGATCCGCACGTCGAAGCGCATTGCGGTGCCGGGCTGCCATGCGTCGGCGTTCGTGCTCGCGATGCGTCCGCTCGTCGACGCCGGCGTCGTCGCGCCGACGTTCGCCGCGCACAGCTACTCGATCACCGGCTACAGCGGCGGCGGCAAGTCGATGATCGCCGACTACGAGAATCCCGCGCTGGCGGACAAGCTCGCGAGCCCGCGCCCGTACGCGCTCGGCCTCGCGCACAAGCACCTGCCGGAAATGGCCGCGCACACGGGCCTCGCGAACGCACCGATCTTCACGCCGATCGTCGGCCCGTTCCTCAAGGGTCTCGCGGTGACGACGTACTTCACGCCGGCCCAGCTCGCGAAGCGCGCGACGCCGCAGGACGTGCAGCGCATCTTCGCCGAGTACTACGCGGACGAAGCGTTCGTGCGCGTCGCGCCGTTCAATGCGGACGAGAACCTCGACGCCGGCTTCTTCGACGTGCAGGCGAACAACGACACGAACCGTGTCGACCTGTTCGTGTTCGGCAACGAAGAGCGCTTCGTCACCGTCGCGCGTCTCGACAATCTCGGCAAGGGCGCATCGGGCGCCGCGATCCAGTGCATGAACCTCAACGTCGGCGTGGCCGAGGACACCGGCCTCAAGCGCTGACTCAAGCGCTGACTCAAGCGCTGACCATCAGCGCATGCGATGCAAAGCCGGCCGCTGGCCGGCTTTTTATTTAACCTCAATAAGCAATAAGCGCATATTCGCGCGCGCATTTACAATTATTTACAAGCTTTCCATTGCGCGATTTCCGCGCCATTAATCCCGTCTCGTTATATCCAGTCAATCCCGAATAGGGATAAACCGGATACCTTTGCTTTAAACACTGCCGATATACGCGCGTGCGCGTCGGGTCGCGCCATGCGCGTCGCGCGCAGGCCACTCCGGAGTCCATCTCCGGTCGGCACGGCGTTTTAATTCTTACTGAAATCCGCTTTCCGTCAGGCTTCAATCGGCACTCGCTGTTTCAATCGTCTTTTTTAGACGAGTTCATCAATTGACAGCAAAAATCCGTGCAGCGACATTAGCTCGCACAATTAAACGATTGGAGACAGCGGCATGTCGCACGCCTTATCGAAGGGGGTGGCAACGGCCTTTGCCATAGCCCCTTTGCTCGTTGCCTGTGGTGGGGGGGATTCTGGCGGCTCGCCTGCGCCAATCGAAGCCCCCCAATGTTCCGGTTCCAGCTGCGGCACGCAGGGGCCGCCGCCGTCGCAGCCCGTCAACGGCGCGCTGTGCCCGGCCGACGCCGACATCGTGAAGAGCACGTATCTCGGCGGCGCGGGTAGTGGCGAGATCGTCAGCGTCAACATCGACGCGGTCGCGCTGACCTATACGCTCAAGTGGCTCGAATCGCCGATCCCGCTCGCGACCGGCACCGTCACGCCGACGCGCGTCGGCACGACGATCACCGGCAAGGTCATGCACCCGCCGACCGGCATGCTGCCGACCGCCGAACAGACCCGCTGCGCGTTCATCCTCACGCCCGGCGCGGGCACGGCCGGAAACGGCTCCGCCTATTCGACGGCCGCCGACTTCAACCCGGCGAATCCGCCGATGCTGCTCGTCGGCATGGGCGTCGCGGGCGGCGGCATTCCGGGCGCGACGATCCAGTACAGCGGGTTGACGATCGTCCCCGGCATCGCGCAGAACATCGGCCAGGTGCCGAACCGCCACTTCGACTTCTATCCGTTCCTCGGCTTCGCCAGCACGACGACGGATCTGACGAAGCTGCCGGGCACGTACAACGCGCTGATCTACCACCTCGTGCCGTCATCGAACTACGCGACGAAGGGTTCGACCTCGAGCGAGACGTTCGATGCGAGCGGCGCGTGCACGTCGACGAATGCGGCCGGCTGCCAGACAACCGGCGATCCGTGGAAGGCGAGCGCGAATGGCGGCTACTTCGACAGCGCGAAGGCGCCGCAGACGCTGCCGCAGACTCAGCTGCCGCTCATCGGTGCGACCGGCAAATCGGCGACCGCACACATGGTGATCGGCCAGCTGAACGGCGCGACGGTCCCCGTGATCGTGCGCACCGGCAACGTGAACCTCGGCACGCCGCCGCTGCATGCCGACGCGAAGGTCGACGACGAATCGGGCATCGCGGTGCTCGGCAATGCGACGGCACTCACGTCGGGCGGCTTCGACGGCGGCTACGCGGGCGCGGACTCGAACTTCAAGTACACGGCCGCGCTGATCCGCGGCACGAACGGCACGTTCGTGAACCCGACGACGCAAGCCGCGGAAGACGGCTTCACGCTCGACTACGGCCAGACGACGCCGGGCCTGCTGAACATGACGACGATTCCGCCGGCCGGCGCGAGCTATGCCGCGGGATCGGGCGTGATGATCGCGACGGGCGGGCTGTACGCGGCGCTCGTGCAGGGCACCGTGAACGGCGGCGTCACGTCGACGTCGGCGAACGCGAGCACGTCGTCGGCGCCGTATTTCGGCGTGGGCGCGCAGATCAGCAAATAGCGGAAAAACAGTGCGCTGAACTGCGGGAAAAACTGCAGACAACCCCGCGGCGGCGCGCGCCGCCGCGGCATCGAACGCGAGGCGCCCGGCACGGCGCCGGCAGGCGAAGCACAACCAAGAAGCGGCCGACAGGGAGCTGGCCGCCACACAAGACAAATCCTGGAGGAGCATCATGAAGCGGAACCTCATTCTGGCGGCGGCGTGTGCCGCGCCCCTTCTTTCGGCATGCGGTGGCAGCGGCGGCGACAATCCGCCGCCGCTCGTCGAGGACCGTCTCTGCCCTGCCACGCTCGACTACAGCACCGTCTATACGGGCGGCGCCGGCAGCGGCGAACTCGTCAAGCTCCAGCTCGACACGACCAAGATGACCTGGCAGGTCACCTATGTCGAATCGCCGGTGCCGCGCACGACCGGCACCGTCACGCCGACGCGCGCGGGCACCGTCGACAGCGGCACGCTCACGCAGGAAACGCTGCTGCCGACCAACAAGCTGAACCAGTGCGCGTTCCGCCTGAACGGCGCGAGCCTCGATGCGTCACGCCCGGCGCGCATCTTCGTCGGCTACGGCGTCGCGGGCGGCACGATTCCCGGCAAGGAAATCCAGTTCGGTGGCGTGCTCGGCCAGGCCGCGGTGCCCGACACGAAGTTCCCGTACTACCCGTTCATCGGCTTCTCGGCGATCGAGACCAACCTCGCGAACGTCGCAGGCAAGTACAGCCACGTCGGCTTCGGCGAGGTGCCGTCGCAGAACTTCGCGCCAGCATCGATCGACGCGACGGTGACGATCAACGCGGACGGCACGTGGACCAAGTGCGACACGACCGGCCAGTTCGCGGGCGCCTGCCGCCAGCCAGGCACGAACTTCGCGCTGTCGGCCGACGGCAGCGGCGCGTTCCAGACCAACAACTACCAGAGCCAGCTGAAGCCGACGCTGTCGACGCTCCCGCAAGGCAAGGGCTTCATGATCGTCGGCAAGCTGCGCAACCAGCTCGTGCCGATCCTCGTGCGCACCGGCGTCGCGAACCCGAACCCGACGCCCGACAGCAACGGCGTGCCGGGCCTCACCGCCGACGACGAATCGAGCATCTCGATCCTCGCGCCGCAGACGGCGATCGCGCTCGGCTCGCAGAACGGCGAGTACATCGGCGTCGACAGCCAGTTCGACTACCGGACCACCGCGCTGATCAACAACCAGGCGACGTTGCTCGATCCGTTCAACGCGTCGCAGGCGTCGCTCGCGACCGCGCTCGATCTCGACTACACGCAGAAGGTGCCGGGTACGGTCACCACGGTCCATTCGGGCTCGGGAAGCACGACGCCGACCGGCAAGTTCATCTTCACGGGCGGCGTGTTCGGCTTCCTCGACAACGCCGGTTCGACGCCGTATTTCACGATCGGCGCATTCGTCCAGTAAGCGGAGGCAGGCCGTCATGAAGAAAACCCTTCTGTGCGCGGCGGCGGCCGCCGCCACGCTGGCCCCGTTCGCCGCGCACGCGCAAAGCGCCGGCAGCAACGTCGTCACGCTCGGCTGGTTTCATATCATGCCGCAGCAGAGCAGCACGCCGATGACGACCAACGTGGCGCCGACGCCGATCAATACGCCACTGCGGCTGCCGGCCTCGTTCACGTCGCCCGGCACCGGGCTGCGCACGAGCGGCGCGGATACCGTCGGCCTGACGGTCAGCCACTTCCTGACCGACCACATCGCGGTCACGTCGGTGGCGGGCGTGCCGCCGGTGTTCAAGGTGTCGGCCCAGGGCACGATCAAGCCGCCAGGCCCTGCCGGCGCGCTCGGCACGCAGAACATCGGGCTCGGCTCGGTCAACCCGATCGTGAAGAGCGTGCGGCAATGGAGCCCGGCCGTGATCCTGCAGTACTACTTCGCGCAGGCGAACGCACGGTTCCGGCCGTTCCTCGGCCTCGGCGTGTCGTACAACTGGTTCAGCGACCTGCAGCTCAACACGAACTTCATCAAGCAGACGCAGGACAACCTCGGCGCGATTCTCGCGGCGGGCGCGGGCAAGCCGGGCGTGACGTCGGTGGAGGCGAAGGCGTCGTCGTCGTGGCAGCCGGTGTTCAACGCGGGCCTGCAGTACAACATCACCGAGCATTTCGGGCTCGTTGCGTCGGTGACCTACATCCCGCTGAAGACGACGTCGACGGTGACGATCAAGGCGGCCGACGGCACGGTGCTGTCCGAATCGAAATCGGACCTGAAGGCCGATCCGATCATCAGCTACGTCGCGATGTCGTACAAGTTCTGACGACGGCCGGGAAAAATCAGACGAAAAAAAACGGACGAAAAAAAGCCCGCCTGAAGAGGCGGGCTGAATCCATATCAGAGGAGACATGGAGGAGACAGGTGCAACTATAGCGAAACGGTTTCCGCAACGCAACATTTCCGTAGAGAAAATAAGGATTTTCCCTCGAAGGCCTGCTCTAATCCGCCTTTTCTTCTGACCCCATCAGTATTTCCGGGTCGAGCACCTCGGCCAGCGTGTCGCGCAGCAGCGCGATCGGCCGCATCAGGCGGCCCGGCAGCGCGCCGTGCACGATCCAGATGTTGATCCGCGTCTCGAGCCCCGACGTCTGCACGACCCGCAGCGCGTCCCGATGCGCGCTCCGTGCGAGCGCGGCCGGCGACGCGATGCCGATCCCCGTGCCGCGCGCGACCAGCGACAGCTGCAGATCCGAGCCGAACGCCTCGACCACCACGTCGAACGGCAGCCCGGCCGCGCCGAGCGCGCGGCTCAGCGCCGAGCGCATCCCGCAGCCGTCCTGGCTCAGCACCCACGGAAAACGCGACAGCGCGTCGAGCGTCAGCGGCCCTTCCGGCAGCGGAAAGTTGCGCGCAGCGACGAGCACGGCCGGCTGCACGCCGAGCAGCGTCTTCGTCAGCGTGTCCGGCAGCATCGCGCTGCCGGGCATCATCACGACGGCCGCGTCGAGCGCGCCGCGCTCGACGCTTTGCAACAGCGCCGGCGACCAGCCGGCCGTCACCCGCAGCGTCAGTCGCGGAAATGCGTCGCGCATCCGGTCGATCGGCCTTTCGAGCGCCAGCTCCGACAGGAACGGCGGCACGCCGATGCGCAGCTCGCCCGACGGCTCGCTGTCCGGCGCGCCGACCGCCAGCAGCGTGTCGACCGCGCACAGCACGTTGCGCGCAAGCGCGTAGACCTCACGCCCGGCGGCAGTCGGCTTCAGCGGCTTGCTCTGCCGCTCGAGCAGCGGCACGCCGAGCAGCGTTTCGAGGCTCTGCACGCGCCGCGTCAGGCCCGGTTGTGTCAGATGGAGCTTCGCGGCCGCGGCCACCATCGAGCCGCTGTCGACCACCGCGACAAATGCCTGCAGATCGCGCGTATTCAAAACAAACTCGCATAATCATGTTAGCCATATTTCAATTGTCGCATAACCATCAGCCACCTACGATGGGGACTTTCCACCTCGTCACCGGCTGACCATGACCTGCCCTGCCGACCTCTGCCCCACCGCCGCGCGCCCGTCCGGCGGCACGACCCCCGCGTTGAGCGCGGGCATGACGCTGTTCTTCGCCGCGACGGTCGGTGTGATCGTCGTCGACCTGTTTGCCGCGCAACCGCTGACCGGCCCGATCAGCGCCGACCTGCACCTGCCGGCGGGCCTTGCCGGCCTCGTCGCGATGCTGCCGCAACTCGGCTACGCGATCGGGCTGGTGCTGCTCGTGCCGCTCGTCGACCTGCTGGAAAACCGCCGCCTGATCGTGACGACGCTCGCCGTCTGCGCCGCAATGCTCACACTGCCGGCCATCACGCGCTCGGGCACGGTGTTCCTGCTCGCGACGCTGGTCGCCGGCGCCGCGTCGAGCGTGATCCAGATGCTGGTGCCGATGGCCGCGTCGATGGCGCCCGATGCGCAGCGTGGCCGCGCGGTCGGCAACGTGATGAGCGGGCTGATGCTCGGCATCCTGCTGTCGCGGCCGCTCGCGAGCCTGATCGCCGGCTCGGCCGGCTGGCGCACCTTCTACGGGATCGCGGCGGCCGCGAACGCGGGAATCGCCGTGGTGCTCGCGTTCCGGCTGCCCGTGCGACAGCCGCACGCGATGGCCAGCTACCGCGCGCTGCTCGCGTCGATGGGACGCCTGCTCGCCGACGAGCCGGTGCTGCGGCGGCACGCGCTGTCCGCCGCGCTCGGGATGGCCGCGTTCAGCGGGTTCTGGACCGCGATCGGGCTGCGGCTCGCCCAGCCACCGTTCGCGTTCGGGCTGCACGGAATCGCGCTGTTCGCGTTCGCCGGCGCGAGTGGGGCAATCGTCACGCCGCTCGCGGGCTGGGCCGGCGACCGCGGCCACGGCCCGACCGCATTGCGGATCGCGCATGCGGCGATGCTCGTCGCGCTTGTCGCGATCGGCGTCGCAGGCGCCGGCTGGGGCGGCTTCGATGCGCACGCGCATCGCGGTGCCGCGCTCGCGCTGCTGGTCGTCGGCGCGGCGCTGCTCGACGCGGGCGTCATCACCGACCAGACGCTCGGCCGACGCGCGATCAATCTGCTGAATCCTGCTGCGCGCGGCCGGCTGAACGGCCTGTTCGTCGGCCTCTTCTTCGTCGGCGGCGCCACCGGCGCGGCGCTCGCGGGCAGCGCATGGGCGTGGGCCGGCTGGCACGGCGTGTGCTGCGTCGCGCTCGCGTTCACCGGCGCAGCCGGCCTGTTCGGATTGGTTTCCGGCCGACAGTCCGGCGCCGTGGCCGTGCCGGAACCGCGCCCGTGAAAGACGAACGCCCCGCCCTCTCTCGAGGATGGGGCGTCTGAGCCGCTTCACGCCAGCGACAGGCGTGCGGGCCGAAGCCGGTCAGTGACGAACCAGCGCCATCATCGCGCCGAAGCCGACGAACAGGCCGCCCGTCAGCCGGTTGAACGCCTTCGCGACGTTCTGGCTCTTCAGCGTCGCGCCGATGCGCGTGCCGAACGACGCGTAGACGAGATACCAGCTCACTTCGATCACGGCGAACGTGACGACCAGGATGCCGAACTGCGGCAGCGTCGGCTCGGACGCATTGATGAACTGCGGCAGCAGCGCGGCGGCGAACAGGATCGCCTTCGGATTGCTGCCCGCGACGAGGAAGCCGTTGCGGAACAGCGCCCAGCGCGACGCCGCCACGGCCTGGCGCTGCACCGATTCGACGTCGGCGGCCGGCGCGTCGTCGACCCGCGCGCGCCACGCCTTCACGCCGAGGTAGATCAGATACGCGGCGCCGACGAAGCGCAGCGCATTGAACATCGCCGGCCACGCCTCGAGGAACACGCCGAGCCCCGCCGCCGACACCGACAGCATCAGCACCAGCGCGGTCAGGCAGCCGGCCATCGTCGACGACGAACGCCGCAGCCCGTGGCGGGCGCCGTGCGTCATCACGAGCAACATGTTCGGGCCCGGAATCGCCGACACGACGAACACCGTCGCCACGAAAAGCCACCATGTGTGCAAATTCATCACGGCCTCTGCCTGAAGGAAAACGAAAGGACGATTATGCCGCGCGCAGTGCGGGTTTGTCCCGCGCAGCGGGCCCGAACTGCAGGCCCGCGGCGTCAACGTTAACGTCAGCGGCCCGCGCGACGCGACGCCACTTCGCCAAGCACCGCGAAGTCCAGTTCGCCGCCGCCGTGCGCGAGCGCGTCCAGCAGGTTGTCGCGCACGAGGCTCGCGACCGGCAGCGGCACCGACACCGCTTCGCCGGCCTCGAGCGCAAGCCGCACGTCCTTCAGGCCGAGGCGCGCCTTGAAGCGCGCCGGCTCGTAGCGCCGCTCGGCGATCATGCCGCCATAGCCTTCGTACACGGGCCCCGGAAACACGCTGCTCGTGATCACGTCGAGGAAATCGCGCATCGCGACGCCATGCCCCGCGAGCAGCGCCGACGCTTCGCCGAGCGTCTCGATCGCCGACGCGAGCGTGAAATTCGCAGCGAGCTTCGCGACGTTCGCGTGCTGCGGCAGCGAGCCGAAGCGCCAGGTCTTCTGGCCGATCGCGTCGAACACCGGCTGCATCCGCTCGATCGCTTCCGCCGGGCCGGCCGCCATGATCGTCAGCCGCGCGGCCGCCGCGACGTCCGGGCGCCCCATCACCGGCGCGGCGACGTAGTGCAGGCCGCGCTCCGCGTGCGCGTGCGCGAGCGATTCGGCAAGCGCGACCGAGATCGTCGCCATGTTCACGTGAATCAGCCCGCGCGGCGCCTGCGCGAGCAACGCGTCGTCGAAGACCGCACGCGCGGCCGCGTCGTCCGCGAGCATCGAGAACACGGCATCGCCGCGGAATGCGTCGGCAGGCGTGTCGACGACCTGCGCACCGAAGTCGGCGAGCGGCGCGGCCCGCTCGCGCGACCGGTTCCAGACCCGCACCCCGTGCCCGGCCTTCAGCAGGTTCGCCGCGATCGCCAGCCCCATTTCGCCCAGCCCGATAAATCCGAGATCCATCGCTCGCTCCTTCGACAAGTGAAGCCCGGAGTTAAACACAGTTGTGTGCAACTTGCAGGCACGGCGGCCACGCGCGATGCGATACTGCGCGAATGGCGACCGCGACCTTCCGTTTCCACGGTGAACTGAACGCGTTCCTTGCGCGCACCCAGCGCGACCGCGCGATTGCCCGCGCGTGCTCGCCCGACGCGAGCGTCAAGCATATGGTCGAGGCGCTCGGCGTCCCGCATACGGAGGTCGGGCAATTGCGCATCAACGGCGCGCCGGCGCCGCTCGACCGGCGGCTCGCGGAAGGCGACAGCGTCGATGTGTACCCGGAACGCGCGCGGCCGCTGCCGGATGGCGCGCAAGCGCCGACGCACCCGGAATGGCGCTTCGTCGCCGACGCGCACCTCGGCGGCCTCGCGCAGCTGCTGCGCCTCGCCGGCTTCGACACCTGCTACGACAACCATTTCAGCGACGACACGATCGCCGAGCTCGCCGCGTGCGACGGCCGCGTCGTGCTCACCCGCGACCGCGAGCTGCTCAAGCGCCGCGCGGTCACGCGCGGCTGCTACCTGCACGCGCTGCAGCCCGCCGCGCAGCTGCGCGAACTGTTCGTGCGACTCGATCTCGCGCCGCAGATGCGGCCGTTCCGCCTGTGCCTGCGCTGCAACGCGCCGCTGCATCCACTCAGCGCGGACGACGCGGCCGCGCGGGTGCCGGCCGGCGTCCGCCAGCGCCACCGGCGCTTCGCCGCGTGCGACGTGTGCCAGCGGGTGTTCTGGGAAGGCTCGCACTGGCGCCGCATGCGCATGGTCGTCGACGCGATGCGCGCGGTGTCGCCCGGTGCCTGAAAAAACAAAACCCCGCATGCGTGAACATGCGGGGTTGCGACTGCCGGCCGGATGACCGGCCCCGGCGGACGACTCAGTTCTGCGTGCCCGAGTCGTTCGTGCCGGCGGCGGATGCCGCAGCGGCCTTCGCCTTGCCCTTTACCGAGCCGTGTTGCTTCAGCTGGTGCTTCGGCTTGGTGTGATCCTTCTTCATCGGCGCCGATGCGGCGGCCGGTGCTTCAGCGGCCGGCGCCGATTCCTGTGCGAATGCCGAAACCGATGCGAGTGCGAATGCTGCGGTCATGATCGAAGCGAGCGTCTTCTTCATTGTTCTTCCTTTAACAGGGAAAAAATCAAATGTATCGGTATGAAAAGATGCGAGGCATCCGCATCGGAGCGCCAGCTGCGCCGGGGTTTCCGGTCGCCGCCGGGCGGGTCCGCTTGCGCGTTCCTGCCCTGACGAATACTGACCCGCTGGCTCCCACTGCCTCCATAACGCATCGCGTTCACGGTGAGTTGACAGGCGGCCCGTGGCATCCGGGCTTTCCCTGACGCGCCGGCGCTGTCGGGACGGCCATGCGGCCAGGACTCGCCGAGCCAGGCGCCCACCCGGATCGCTGCACCACCGTTCCGCCCCGGCACCGTCCGCCTTCACCGCGTCGAACGGCCGCGTCGCACCGAGCAACAAGCGCGCTCGCGCGCCGTCGCTGCGACGCTATACTGGTTTCCTTCCGTCCCTTTCCCGGAAACCGGATCGCGATCGGTCGACGCGCCTGCCGCACGGTGCCGCGCCGCCGACACGCCGCCGGCACGAGACATCCCAAATTGCCCGATCACAATCTGGACAGGTTGAAAATCGACCGGCGGCCGGCCGCGGCCGTCCCGCGGCAGCGCCCCTGGCTCCGCTACGCGGTCATTGCCGCGCTCGCCGCCGCGGCGATCGGCGCGGGCATCGCGCTGACCGGCCGGCCGGCAGTCGAGACGACCACCGTGACCACCGCCTATCCGTTCCAGAACGACACGATGCTCAACGCGACCGGCTATGTCGTGCCGCAGCGCAAGGCTGCGGTCGCGTCGAAGGCGCAGGGCCGCGTCGAATGGCTCGGCGTGCTCGAAGGCACGCGCGTGAAGGAGGGCGAGGTGATCGCGCGGCTCGAGAGCCGCGACGTCGCGGCCGCGCTCGGGCAGGCGCTGGCGCAGGTCAAGGTCGCGCAGGCCAACCTGGCGCTGCAGCAGGCCGAGCTGAAGGACGCCGAAATCGCGTTCCACCGCACCGAAATCCTCGCGCCGAAGGGCGCGGTGCCGGCCGCGCAGTACGACACCGATCTCGCACGCGTCAACAAGGCGCGGGCGTCCGTCAACAGCAGCCAGGCCGCGATCGCGTCGGCCGAAGCCAACGCGCAGGCCGCGCAGGTCGCGGTCGACCAGACCGCGATCCGTGCGCCGTTCGACGGCGTCGTGCTCGAAAAGCACGCGAACGTCGGCGACAACATCACGCCGTTCTCGTCCGCGTCGGACAGCAAGGGCGCGGTCGTGACGATCGCCGACATGGACACGCTCGAAGTCGAGGCGGATGTCGCGGAATCGAACATCGCGCGGATCCGCGTCGACCAGCCGTGCGAGATCCTGCTCGATGCGCTGCCGGACCAGCGCTTCGCCGGCCGCGTGTCGCGCATCGTGCCGACGGTGGACCGCTCGAAGGCGACCGTGCTGGTCAAGGTGCGCTTCGTCGACCGCGACGCGCGCGTGCTGCCGGACATGAGCGCGAAGATCGCGTTCCTGTCGAAGCCTGTGTCCGCGCAGGACAAGCAGCCCGTGACGGCGGTGCAGGCCGGCGCGGTCGCCGAGCGCGACGGCCGCCAGGTGGTGTTCGTCGTGAAGGACGACGCCGTACGCGAGACGGCCGTGACGACCGGCGCGCGGATCGGCGAACTCGTCGCGATCCGCGGCGTGCGGGCGGGCGACACGCTCGTGCTGGCGCCGGGCGCGAAGCTCAAGGACGGCGCGAAGGTGACCGTCGCGAAGAAATAGCGTGAACGCGTTGCCACCCGTGATGCCCGCCCGGCCCGCCCCGCTCGTCGAGATCAGCCACGTCGCGAAGTCGTACCGGCGCGGCGTGCAGACCGTGCCGGTGCTGACCGACATCACGCTCGACATCGGCGAAGGCGACTTCGTCGCGCTGATGGGGCCGTCGGGCTCCGGCAAGAGCACGCTGCTCAACCTGGTGGCCGGGATCGACCGGCCCGACAGCGGCGAGCTGCGGGTCGGCGGCCTCGACATCACGCGGCTGGCGGAAGCGGCGCTGGCCGACTGGCGCGCCGCCAACGTCGGCTTCATCTTCCAGTTCTACAACCTGATGCCGGTGCTCACCGCGTTCGAGAACGTCGAGCTGCCGCTGATGCTCACGCACCTGCCGCGCCGGGAGCGGCGCGAGCGCGTCGAGCTGGTGCTGGACATGGTGAACCTCGCGAACCGGATGGACCATTACCCGTCCGAGCTGTCCGGCGGCCAGCAGCAGCGCGTCGCGATCGCGCGCGCGCTGATCACCGACCCGGCGCTGATCGTCGCCGACGAGCCGACCGGCGACCTCGACCGCGCGTCCGCCGGCGAGGTGCTGGCTCTGATGCAGCGCCTGAACGCCGAGCTCGGCAAGACCATCATCATGGTGACCCACGACGCGCATGCGGCCGGCGCGGCAAAGGCGCTCGTGCATCTGGAAAAAGGGGAGCTGATCAATGGGCAGGCCCGCTGAGCGCCGTCGCGGAGTCGCGCGATGTACGTGCTGAAGCTGATCGTGCGCAACGCGCTGCGGCACAAGCTGCGCACGCTGCTGACCGTGCTCGGCCTGACCATCGCGGTGCTCGCGTACGGGCTGCTGCACACGGTGGTCGACGCGTGGTACGCGGGCGCCGCCGCGGCGTCCAATGCGCGGCTCGTCACGCGCAACGCGATCTCGCTCGTGTTTCCGCTGCCGGTGAGCTATGAGAACCGGATTCGCGGCGTCGACGGCGTGACGATCGTCGCCCGCTCCAACTGGTTCGGCGGCATCTACCGGGAGCCGAAGAACTTCTTCGCGCAGTTCGCCGTGTCGGACAACTATCTCGACCTGTATCCCGAGTTCATCCTGCCCGCGCAGCAGCGTGCCGACTACCAGCGCGACCGCAAGGGCTGTCTGATCGGGCGGCAGCTTGCGAACCAGTTCGGCTTCAAGGTCGGCGACGTGATCCCGATCAAGGGCACGATCTACCCCGGCACCTGGGAATTCGTCGTGCGCGGCATCCTGGACGGACGCGACGAAACGACGATCACGCGGCAGCTGATCTTCCACTGGGACTACCTGAACGAGCGGGTGCGCAAGACGACGCCGCGGCAGGCCGACCAGGTCGGCGTATACGTGTTCGGGATCGCAAACCCGGACGAAGCCGCCGCGATCTCGCGCAACGTCGACGCCGTGTTCAGGAACTCGCTCGCCGAGACCCTCACCGAAACCGAGCAGGCGTTCCAGCTCGGCTTCGTTGCGATGTCGAACCAGATCATCGCGGCGATCCGCGTGGTGTCCTACGTGGTGATCGTGATCATCATGGCCGTGATGGCCAATGCGATGGCGATGAGCGCGCGCGAGCGCACGACCGAATACGCGACGCTGAAGGCGCTCGGCTTCGGCCCCGGCTTTCTCGCGCTGCTCGTGTTCGGCGAATCGCTCGTGATCGCCGCGATCGGCGGCAGCCTCGGCATGCTCGCGATGCCGCCGGCAGCGGACCTGTTCAAGCGGGCGACCGGCGGCGTATTCCCGGTGTTCAACGTGTCCGCGCAGACGATCGCACTGCAGGCCGCCTGCTCGCTCGCGGTCGGCGTCGCGGCCGCGCTCGTGCCGGCGTGGCACGCGGCGCGGGTGCGCGTCGTCGAAGGCCTGCGGGCGATCGGCTAGGCGCCGCGATGGCCATTCCGCTCGCCTACATCGCGCGCAACCTGTGGGCCCGCCGGCTCACCACGGTGCTCACCGCGGGCGGGATGGCGCTCGTCGTGTTCGTGTTCGCGACCGTGCTGATGCTCGACGCGGGCCTCACGAAGACGCTCGTGTCGACCGGCGAGCCGGACAACGTCGTGGTGATCCGCAAGGGCGCGGAAACCGAGGTGCAGAGCGCGATCGACCACAAGCAGGCCAACGCGATCGAGATGCATCCGTCGGTCGCGCTCGGCGCCGACGGCCGGCCGCTCGCGTCGAAGGAGGCGGTGGTGCTGATCTCGCTCGTGAAGACCGCGACCGGCAAGCCGTCGAACGTCGTGATCCGCGGCGTGTCGCCGGCGGGCGTCGGGCTGCGCCCCCGCGTGCGGCTCGCGGCCGGGCGCATGTTCAGCGCGGGGTCGTCCGAGATCGTCGTCGGCAGCGCGATCGCGAAGGGCTTCAGCGGCACGCGGATCGGCGACCGGCTGCGCTTCGCGCAGCGCGACTGGACCGTCGTCGGCGAGTTCGACGCCGGCGGCAGCGGCTTCGATTCCGAGATCTGGGGCGACGTCGACCAGCTGATGCAGTCGTTCCGCCGCACCAGCTATTCGTCGATGATCGTGCGCATCGCGCAGCCCGACGCGTTCGCGCGCTTCAAGGCGGACATCGACGTCGATCCGCGGCTTGCCGACGAGGCCAAGCGCGAGCAGGCGTTCTACGGCGACCAGTCGCGCGCGCTGTCGACCTTCATCAACATCCTCGGCATCACGCTGTCGTCGATCTTCTCGATCGCGGCGATGATCGGCGCGATGATCACGATGTACGCGTCGGTCGCCAACCGGGTCGCGGAAATCGGCACGCTGCGCGCGCTCGGCTTCAAGCGCGCGAACGTGCTCGCCGCATTCCTGCTCGAGGCGCTGCTGCTCGGCCTCGTCGGTGGCGTCGCGGGGCTCGGCTGCGCGGCGCTGATGCAGTTCGCATCGTTCTCGACCACCAATTTCCAGACCTTCTCGGACCTGTCGTTCCGCTTCGTGCTCACGCCGGCCATCGTCGTGAAGACACTGCTGTTCTCACTGGCGATGGGGCTGATCGGCGGCTTCCTGCCGGCGATGCGCGCCGCGCGGATGAACATCGTCGACGCGCTGCGGGCGCGGTGACGCCGCCGTGCTGCCGCCCGTCGCCCGTCGCCCGTCGCCCGCTGCCCGCTGCCCGCTGTCAGGC